>JASJBF010000018.1 GCA_030066685.1 Kiloniellales bacterium
AGGCCCCTCGGACGTCGTTGCGCGGCTCTTGTGATGCGCCAGCATCACCGCGACCCGCGCGCCTCGCCGAGAACCCCGCAAGGCCGTCCTAGATATGACGAACTTAGGAACCACCACACTAGATCAAACTGCGCTCAATCGGACTCAATCGAGCGCAGATAAGGTGCTCTGGGCACTATCCGATGAGATGGACTCGTTTCGCGATCCATCTGGCTGGGTGTATTGCCCTCGTTCCAACCAATTGGCGCAGGACTCCAGGCCAAGCGCGAACGCGTCTGATCGCGAAGTGCGCCGGCCGCAGCGCGCCCGAAGCCGGGCCGCTGCCGCGCCGCCGGCCCCGGGGGCCGCGTCGGCGCGCGGAGTCTGCGATCCCGCGTTGGACACATGTTAAATGGTATTTAATTCGCTGGTAAATGGTGCCCAATTATTTGATGATTGGTTATAATTACTTCCCTTTTACGATTTATCAATAAATTCGAACCAAGTTGGCGCTGTCAGTAAAAACCCTAATATCGGTGTCTCGCCCAGGATCCCGCTCGCCTTTTTTGTTCTTCAGGTAAAGGGCTTACGAGGGATCGCCTGAGGCGACTGGGACGTTTTCGGCTTCGCCGTGGCGGTGGGCCGCTCTGGAAAACAAGAAGGGATGGTGGCGGTGTTGATTAACAAGAACGAGCGATGGCAGGCCATTGGGCGGCATTTTCTTTACCTTTTGGCGGCGGGGGGTGTCGGGCTGACCGGCCTGATGGCCGAGGCGACCGAGGCCAAGAAGGCCGAGGAAGCGGCGAACGAGCAGTTCGTGCCCCTGCTGGTCTACCGAACCGGGCCCTACGCCCAGAGCGGGATCCCGATCTTCAACGCCTTCATCGACTACTTCACGATGATCAACGAGCGCGACGGCGGCATCGGCGGCGTCACCCTGACCTGGGAGGAATGCGAGACCGGATACAACACCGACCGCGGCGTCGAATGCTACGAGCAGCTCAAGGACAAGGGCCCGACCGGGGCCAGCGTGGTCAGCCCCTACAGCACCGGCATCACCTATGCGCTGATCGAGCGCGCCACCGCAGACAAGATCCCGATCCTGTCCATGGGCTACGGGCGGACCGACGCCAGCGACGGCCGGGTCTTTCCCTACGTCTTCACCCTGCCCAACACCTACTGGAGCCAGGCCAGCGCCCTGGTCTCCTACATCTCGGAGCGCGAGGGTGGCTTCGAGCGGCTGCGCGGCAAGAAGATCGCCCTGGTCTACCACGACAGCGCCTACGGCAAGGAGCCGATCCCGATCCTGGAGAAGCTGTCGGAGGCCTACGGCTACGCGTTCTACAAGTTCCCGGTCGAGCATCCCGGCCGCGAACAGGCGCAGACCTGGACCCAGATCAGCCAGGAGGTCAAGCCCGACTGGATCCTGATGTGGGGCTGGGGGGTGATGAACCCGACCGCCATCCAGGAGGCGGCCAACATCAACTTCCCGATGGACCGCTTCATCGGCGTCTGGTGGTCGAGCTCGGAAGGCGACGTCCAGCCGGTCGGCACCGACGCGATCGGCTACAAGGGCGGGGCCTTCCACGCCGCCGGCGACTGGTTCCCGGTCTATCGCGACCTCAACAGCTTCGTCTACGACCGCGGCCTCGGCGCCGGCGAGCGCCACCGCCTCGGCGAGGTGCTCTACAACCGCGGCCTGATCAACGCCGCGCTGATCGTCGAGGCGATGCACACGGCGCAGGCCGAGTTCGGCCAGCGGCCCCTGACCGGCGAGGAGGTCCGCTGGGGGCTGGAGAACCTGGACATCACGACGGCGCGCCTGCGCGAGATCGGACTGACCGGGCTGATCCCGCCGATCAAGGTGTCCTGCGCCGACCACGAGGGCCAGCACCCGGTGCGGATCCAACAGTGGGACGGCAAGAACTGGAGCTTCGTCTCGAACTGGATCGAGCCGATGCGCGACGTGGTGCGCCCGATGATCGAGCGCTCGGCCGCGGCCTACGCCCTGGAGAAGGGGATCGCGCCGCGGATCTGCGCCTAAAGGCGCTTGCGGCGCCGCGCGGCCTGGCCAGAGACCAGGCGGACCTTGCGCGGCGCCGCCAGCCAGACGGCGAGGCTGGAGATCGCGCAGAGTCCGGCGGCCAGCCAGAAGGCCAGGGTGTAATCGCCCCGGGCGTCGAAGAGCAGGCCGCTCACCCAGGGGCCGGCCGCGGCGCCCAGGGTGCCGCCGGTGCTGAGGACCCCGATGATCGCGCCGAAGCTGCGGCCCTGGAAGAGCTCCGCCGAGATGGTCGCGTAAAGCGGCGCCATGCCGTAGCCGAGCAGGCCCTGGCAAGCGACCATGAGGTAGAGCAGGGCGTCCTGGGGATAGGCCCGCAGGACCAGCAGCAGCAGGTAGCAGAGCCCGAAACCCAGGCAGGCCAGGGTCCAGGCCCACTCCCGGCCGATCCGGTCGGAGAGGTGGCCGAGGCCGATCTGGCCGCCGATCCCCATCAGGCCCACCAGTCCCAGGGCGAGGGCGGCCTGCTCCGCCGGAAAGCCGACGTCCAGCAGGTAGCGGGTCTGGTGGACCTGGACCGCGTACCAGGCCCAGAGCCCGCTGCCCAGGCCGATGAGCAGCCACCAGAAGCGTGGCTGGGCGAGAGCCCGGGCCAGGGTCCAGTCGGTGCCGGCCCAGGCGGCGTCGACGACGACGTCCGCGGCCGCGCCGCCGGCCTCTCCGTCGCCGTCTGCCGCAACGTCGCCGTCCGGACGCAGGCCCAGGTCGGCCGGGCGCCGGCGCTGCAGAGTGAGGTTCAGGGGCACGACTAGGACCAGCAGCAGCAGCGCCAGGGCCCAGCAGGCCCGGCGCCAGCCCTCATCGTCGATGATCGCCTGCAGCCAGGGGAAGAGCAGCAGCGCCCCGATCCCGACGCCGGAGAAGGCGATCCCGACCGCCAGGCCGCGGCGGCGGGCGAACCAGCCGGGCAGGAAGGCGCCGTGGCCGATGAAGCTGATCGCGATGCCGAAGCCGACCACCAGCAGGCCCAAGGTCAGGTAGAACTGCCAGGGCGCCGTGGCCAGGGTGGCGAGGACCAGGCCGGCGGCGACGATCAGCGCGCCCAGCGGCATGACCACCCGCGGCCCCAGGCGGTCCATCGCGGTCCCGATGAAGGGCGCGAGGAAGGCCGAGGAGAAGAAGCCGACCGAGAAGGCGGCCGCCGTGGTCCCCCGGGTCCAGCCGAACTCGTCCAGGATCGGCGGGAACAGCAGGGAGAAGGAGGTGCGCACGGAGACGCTGACGCCCAGGGTGACGAAGGCGACGGCGACCACGATCCAGCCGTAAAAGAAGGGCAGGCGGGTCGCGAAAGACCCGGCAGGGCTGGGCGCGGCGGGCGGTGCGGGATCGGGCGCAGGCATCCTTTCCCTATCGCCCGGCCGGGGCGGCCGGACAAGCGACAATCGCTCAGCCCGTTGCTTGAAGATCGTTCAACACCCAGACGTGCCCCCGGCCGGCGGGGCGCTCTACTCCCTCGCGCCGGCGGCGCGGAGCAGGGCCATGGTCTCCTCGTCGCCGATCATCCGTGCGGCCTCCAGGGCGGTCCAGCCGTCCACCGCGACGATGTCGACCCGGGCGCCGCCGGCGAGCAGCAGCCGGACCAGGTCGAGCTGCCCCTGGTTGGCGGCCAGCATCAGGGCCGTGTTGCCCTTGGCCGCGTCGATGGCGTCGGGGTCGGCGCCCCTGGCCAGCAGGGCGGCGACCGCGCCGCCGGCGCCGCCCCGGACCGCGCGCTGCAGCGGCGGAAGGCCGTCGCGCGACGGCCGGTCGGGATCCGCGCCGGCCTCCAGCAGGGCGATCACGGTGTCGACTTGGCGCCCGGCCGCGGCCTCGCCGAGGGCCGTGTCGCCGCGCGCGGCCCGGGCTTCCAGGTCGGCGCCGGCCTCGATCAGGTCCACCACCATCTCCGTGTGGCCGGCCTGGGCGGCGAGGATCAGAGCGGTGTAGCCCTCGGCCTGAGACGCCTCCACCTTTGCGCCGGCCGCGAGCAGGAGCTGCAGCGCCGCCGCGTTGCCGCGGCCGGCGGCGGCCAGCAACGCGGTCAGGCCGTCCGCGGCCCGGCCGTCGACCGCCGCGCCCCGGCCGAGGAGCTCGGCCAGGACCGAGAGCCTGAGGGGGTCGAAGGCGGCGGTGATCAGCGCCGTGTTGCCGTTCCGCGCGTCGCGGGCCTCGATCTCGGCGCCGGCGTCCAGCAGGGCGGCGACGGCGCCGCGCTTAGCGCCGCGCGCCGCCATCAGCAGCGGGGTGTTGCCGTAGCGGTCCTCGCGGGCCTCGAGCGCAGCCCCGGCGGCGACCAGGGCTTCGACGACTTCGACGTGGCCCTGGCTTGCGGCGTGGTGCAGCGGGGTCAGGCCGCTCTCGGTCGTGGCGTCCGGGTCGGCCGACCTGTCCAGCAGCAGGGCCAGGACCGCCCGGCTGTCGTTCCAGGCCGCGACGTGGAGCGGGCTGTTGCCCTCGGGCCCGCGGGCCTGGAGGTCGGCGCCGCGCTCCAGGGCGAAGCCGGCGAGCTCCACGTCGTCCTCGGCCGCGGCCTGCAGCAGGGCCCGGTCGGGGACGGGGAGCTCCTGAGCCCGGAGGCCCGGCGCGGCGGCGCAGAGGAGCAGGACGAGGAGGCAGGCCAGGCGCCGGCCCGGGCCAGGTCCGTCGCTGCCGGCCGAGGTCACTCCGCGGCGGCCGCCGAGGACAGCACTTCGACCTTGGCGGCGCAGAACTTGAACTCGGGGATCTTGCCGATCGGGTCGAGCTGCGGGTTGGTCAGCAGGTTGGCCGCGGCCTCGGCGAAGCAGAAGGGGATGAAGACCATGCCGGCCGGCACGTTGCGGTCCTGGCGGACCTTGAGCTCGATGCTGCCGCGCCGGGTCTCGACCCGGACCCAGCCGCCCGGCGCACTGCCCAGGCGCCGGATCTCCTTGGGGTTGAGGACCGCCACGGCCTCGGGCTCCAGGTCGTCCAGCACGGTGGCGCGGCGGGTCATGGCGCCGGTGTGCCAGTGCTCCAGCATGCGCCCTGTGGTCAGCACCATGGGATAGGTCTCGTCCGGCAGCTCGTCCGGCGGCACCACCTCGGCCGGCACGATCCTGCCGCGGCCGCTGGCGGTCGGGAAGCCCTCGCCGAAGATGATGTTCTTGCCCGGCTCGTCGGGCGCGTCGCAGGGATAGGTCACGCAGTCCTCGCGCTGCAGCCGCTCCCAGGTGATGTTGTCCAGCGAGGGCATGACCTGGGCCATCTCGGCGAAGACGTCGGCGGGGCCCTGGTAGGACCAGTCCAGGCCGATGCGGCGGGCGATCTCCTGGACGATCCACCAGTCCTGCCTGGCCTCGCCCGGCGGCGGCACCACCTGGCGGGCCATCTGGACCTGGCGGTTGGTGTTGGTGAAGGTGCCGTCCTTCTCGGCGTGGGCGCTGGCCGGCAGGACGACGTCGGCGTGCCAGGCGGTCTCCGTCAGGAAGAGCTCCTGCACCACCAGGTGCTCGAGCTTGGCGAGCGCGCCGCGGGCGTGGGCCTGGTCCGGGTCCGACATGGCCGGGTTCTCGCCCAGGATGTACATGCCCTTGATCTCGTCGGCGTGGATCGCGTTGACGATCTCGACCACGGTCAGGCCGCGCTTGGGATCCAGCTCCTGGCCCCAGAAGTCCTCCATCGAGACGCGGATCCTGTCGTCCTCGACCGAGCGGTAGTCGGGAAAGACCATGGGGATCAGCCCGGCATCCGAGGCGCCCTGGACGTTGTTCTGGCCGCGCAGGGGGTGCAGGCCGGTGCCGGGCCGGCCGACCTGACCGGTGGTCAGGGCCAGGCTGATCAGGCAGCGGGCGTTGTCGGTGCCGTGGACGTGCTGCGAGATGCCCATGCCCCAGAAGATGATCGCCGCGCGCGCCGTGGCGTAGGTGCGGGCGACCTCGCGGATGGTTGCCGCCGGGATGCCGCAGATCTCTTCCATCTCCTCGGGCGGGAAGGCCTTGATGCGCTCTTTCAGCGCCTCGAAGCCCTCGGTGTGGGCCTGGACGTACTGCAGGTCGTAGAGCTCCTCCTCGACGATGGTGTGGAGCATGGCGTTGAGCAGGGCGACGTCGCTGCCCGGCTTGAACTGCAGCATGTGGGTGGCGTAGCGGGCCAGGCCGTGGCCCTGGGGGTCCATGACGATCAGCTTGGCGCCGGCCTTGGCGGCCTGCTTGAGGTAGGTCGCGGCGACCGGATGGTTCTGCGTCGGCCGGGCGCCGATGACGATGATCACCTCGGCGTCGGCGGCGTCGGTGAAGGCGCAGGTTACGGCGCCCGAGCCGATGCCCTCCATCAGCGCGGCGACCGAGGAGGCGTGGCAGAGCCGGGTGCAGTGGTCGACGTTGTTGGTGCCGAAGCCGGTGCGGACCAGCTTCTGGAAGATGTAGGCCTCCTCGTTGGAGCCCTTGGCCGAGCCGAAGCCGGCCAGGCCCGAGGGCCCGTCGCGGTCGCGGATCTTCTTCAGGCCGGCCGCCGCGGCGTCCAGGGCTTCCTCCCAGGTCGCCTCGCGGAAGTGAGTCCAGGGATTGGCCGGATCGATCTGGATCATGGCCGCCTTGGGCGCGTCTTCGCGGCGGATCAGGGGTTTGGTCAGGCGGTGCGGGTGCTGGATGTAGTCGAAGCCGAAGCGGCCCTTGACGCAGAGCCGGTTCTCGTTGGCCGGGCCCTCGCGGCCGTCGACGTAGAGCACCTTGTCGTCCTTGACGTGCACCGTGGTCTGGCAGCCGACGCCGCAGTAAGGGCAGAGGGTGCCGACGTCGCGGTCCTCGAACTCGCTGCGCACGCCGTCCTCGTCCAGCAGGTTGGCCTCCATCAGGGCGCCGGTCGGGCAGGCCTGGACGCACTCGCCGCAGGCGACGCAGGTGCTGTCGCCCATGGGCTGGTCGAAGTCGAAGACCACCTTGGCGCCATGGCCCCGGAAGGCCATGCCGATGACGTCGTTGACCTGGACCTCGCGGCAGGCGCGGACGCAGAGGTTGCAGTGGATGCAGGCGTCCAGGTTGACCGCGATGGCGCTGTGGCTGGAGTCGGCCTCGACCTGGGCGCGTCCGGGGAAGCGGCTGCCGGTGACCTTCATGCGATCGGCCCAGTCCCAGAAGCGCGACTGCGGATCGTGGGCCGCGGCGCGCTCCGGCTGGTCCGCCATCAGCAGCTCGAAGACCATCTCGCGGGACTTCCTGGCGCGCTCCGAGGCGGTCTTGACCACCATGCCCTCGCTCGGCTTGCGGATGCAGGAGGCGGCCAGGACCCGCTCGCCTTCGATCTCGACCATGCAGGCCCGGCAGTTGCCGTCGGCGCGGTAGCCGGGCTCGGGCAGGTAGCAGAGGTGCGGGATCTCGACGCCCTCGCGCTCGGCGACCTGCCAGATGGTCTCGCCGGGCGCCGCGGTGACGTCCTTGCCGTTGAGGGAGAAGGTGATCGCATCGCTCATTTGAGCGCCTCCGGGAAGTGCTTGATCACGCTGAGCAGGGGATTGGGCGCCGCCTGGCCGAGGCCGCAGATCGAGGCGTCCATCATGGCCTGGGACAGCTCCTCGAGCAGCGGCGCGTCCCAAGACCCGTTCGACATCATCCGGACCGCCTTTTCCGTGCCGTTGCGGCAGGGCGTGCACTGGCCGCAGGACTCGTCCTCGAAGAAGCGCATCAGGTTCAGCGCCACCGCCTTGACGTCGTCCTGGTCCGAGAGCACGACCACGGCGGCGGAGCCGATGAAGCAGCCGTAGTCCTGAAGCGTGCCGAAGTCGATCGGCAGGTCGTCCAAATGCGCCGGCAGGATGCCGCCCGAGGCGCCGCCGGGCAGGTAGCCGGCGAAGCGGTGGCCCTCGGCCATGCCGCCGCAGTACTCCTCGATCAGCTCGCGGATCGTGATTCCGGCCGGGGCGACCTTGACCCCCGGCTCCTTGACCCGGCCGGAAACCGAGAAGGAATGGAAGCCCTTGCAGCCACGGCGGCCCTGCTCGGCGTACCAGGCCGGTCCCTTCTCGAAGATGTCGCGGAGCCAGAACACGGTCTCGACGTTGTGGGTCAGGGTCGGCAGGCCGAAGAGGCCGGCCTCGGAGGGATAGGGCGGCTTGTGCCGGGGCAGGCCGCGCTTGCCCTCGATCGATTCGATCATGGCCGACTCTTCGCCGCAGATGTAAGCGCCGGCGCCGCGGCGCAGATCGATCCGGCAGCCGCCGTTCAGGCCTTCGGCCTCGATCCGGGCGATCTCCGTCAGGAGGATCTCGCGCACCGCCGGGTACTCGTCCCGCAGGTAGACGTAGCAGGTCTCGACCTCGGCGGCCCAGGCGGCGATCAGCATGCCTTCGAGGAAGCGGTGCGGATCGGTCTCCAGGTAGAAGCGGTCCTTGAAGGTGCCGGGCTCGCCCTCGTCGGCGTTGATCGCGAAGAGCCGGGGCTTGGCCTGCTGGCGCAGGATCTTCCACTTCACCCCGCTGGGGAAGCCGGCGCCGCCCTTGCCCTTGAGCTGGGAGTCCTCGAGCTTGGCGATCAGGGCCTCGGCCCTGTGCCTGCCGTCGTAGCAGGCCTTGAGGGTCTGGTAGCCGCCGCCCGCAACGTAGGCCTCATAGTCGATGTAGTCGGGGATCACCGGGTGGTGGTCGCCGCCCTCGGCGGCCTGCGCCAGGCTGTCCAGGGTCGCGTGGTCGACGTGGCGGTGGCCGACCTCGGCCACCGGGGCGCAGTCGCAGCGGCCCATGCAGGGCGCCCGGACCACCCGGACGCCGGGGCCGAGCCGGGCCGGCAGCCCGGCCAGGAGCGCCTGGGCGCCCATCATCTCGCAGGTCAGGCTGTCGCAGACCCGGATCGTCAGCGGGGCCGGCGGGGTCTCGCCGTCGAGCACGATGTCGAAGTGGGCGTAGAAAGAGGCGACCTCGAAGACCTCGGCCATGGGCAGCTTCATCACCTCGGCCAGGGCCTGGAGATGGCCGGCCGATAGATGGCCCCGGGAATCCTGGATCCGGTGCAGGTACTCGATCAGCAGATCGCGCTCATAAGGCCCTTGGCCGAGCAGGGCGCGAACCTCCTCCAGGGATCCGGCCTCGACCTGCCGCCCCTTGGGGAAGGCCAGGGCCTGGCGGCGGCCGGCGCCCGGATGGATCTTGCGCTCTGCGCTCGCGTCGCTTCCGTTGTCTCTGGCCATAAAAGCCCTTTTTCCCTTCGCCCCTCGCTTCGCCGGCTTCAGGCTGCGGCGCAGCGCCGTCGCGCCCTCCGCCGCCGCCTCGCCTTAGGGTCTTGCCCGTATTGCCCCTGGGTCGGCAGTGATGACATTATGGCGGCGAATCGCCCGGACTCCTCAGGCGGCATCGTCGCCGACCACATCCAGGGTCACTCTCTCCCCATTGATCAAGAGCTTGCCAGCGTGCTCGAAATTCACGGTGATTCGGTTTCCGACGACCGATTGAATCTGGCCAATCCCCCAGTCCGGCCTCGCCGGATGGCGCACCAGCATCCCGGGTTCAAGCTCCTGTCCCATGTCCCGCCTTTCAGCCCTGCGCTCGTGGTATACCAGTATATAGGCAAGGCGTCCCAGCGTGAAGGTCTCGAAAGCGCCCTGTTTTTGCCGCTCAGCGCTGTCCCGGTGCAGGGTCCCCGGCCGCATCCTCCAGCAAAGGCTTAGAGATGAACGAGATCCGACTGACTGAACTGCTGTGCTCCAAGCTGTGCCACGACCTGGTCGGCCCGATCGGGGCGATCGGCAACGGCATGGAGCTGCTCGCCGAGGAAGAGCTGGGGATGGCCGACGAAGCCCTTCAGCTGACCGCGCTCTCCACCCGCCGGGCCTCGGCGATCCTGCAGTTCTATCGGATCGCCTACGGGCTGGGGCAGACCGAGCGCCGCCAGGACCCCAACTTTCTCTCCGAGCTGGCCGAGGGCATGCTCGAAGGCGGCCGGGTCTCGCTGGACTGGCCGGCCGAGGCCAAGGCCTCGGTCTGGCCCGAGGGCAGCGGCAAGCTGATCCTCAACATGATCTCCCTGGCCCAGGAAGCGCTGCCGACCGGGGGTACGATCCGGGTCGCGATCACGGAGAACGGCAGCGGCGCCGAGATCTCCGTCACCGCGGAGGGCAAGGGCGTCGGCTTCGCCGATGCGACCCTGGAGGCCCTGGCCGAGGGCGCGTCCGTGCAGCAGCTGACGCCGCGCAACGTTCACGGCTTCTTCACCATGCTCTTGAGCCAGCGGATCGGGCGCCGGATCGAGATCTCCCCTCAGGACGGCGAGAAGCTGCGGCTCTCGGCCCAAATCCCCAACTGACCGCGGCCCCGCGCCTGGCGGATCTAAGGGAATCTTAAGGCCGAGGCTTTAGACCGGATTCTGACTTTTTTGGCAAATTGCGAAGTTCCCCGAGCGGGGAAAACCTCAAGCCTGCCCGAGGAATCCAATGAACAGACCATCGCTTTCCGCTGCTGCCGGAGTTTCGGCCTTCGCCATCGCGACCCTGGCCTGGACGGCTTCGGCAACGGCGGCCGAGGAGAACGCGGGTCCGGCGACGGCTCCAGGCGAGATCCAGCTGGCGCAGGCGCTGCTCGCGATCGAGCAACTTGACGGGCTCTACCAGGTCCTGGAGCCGACCCCCGTCTACCAGCGCCCGGACTATGCCTCCGACACCATCGATCAGCTGCCCGGCGACAGCGCGGTGCGGGTCACCGGCCGTGTGACCGGGACCGAATGGCTGCGGATCTGGAGCAACAACCGCGTGGTCGGCTACGTCAGCGCCAACCGCCTGCGCCCCTCCAGCGGCATCCCCGGTACGATCGCCGACGACACGCCGCCGCCCAAGGAGCCGCGCGACCTGCCAGGCCGCCAGACGGCGGCCCTGGTCACCGGGCCGGGCGACGGGGCCTTTCGGGACTGCCCGGCCTGTCCCCAGATGGTGCCCTTGCCGCCGGGCGGCTTCACCATGGGCAGCGACCAGGGCGATCCCACGGCCCGGCCGGCGCGCCGGGTCGAGATCGGCTACGGCTTCGCGATTGGCCGCTTCGAGGTGACCATGGCGGAGTGGGCCGCCTGTGTTGCCGACGGCGCCTGCAGCAACGCGCTGGAGCCGGTCGATCGGCCGGAGGAGACTCCGGTCCGCAACGTGACCTGGAACGAAGCGCAGGAGTTCGTCGCCTGGCTGCGCCAGGTCACCCGGCGGCCCTACCGCCTCCCGAGCGAGGCCGAGTGGGAATACGCCGCGCGGGCCGGGACGGCGAGCACCTTCTGGTGGGGCGAGACCGCCGGCGCCGGCGAGGCCGACTGCAAGTCCTGCGGCGGCGACTGGAATCGCAAGCAGCCGAGCCCGGTCGGGCGCTTCCAGCCCAACCCCTTCGGCCTGCACGACATGAACGGCGGGGTCGCGGAGTGGACGGCGGACTGCTGGTTCGACAGCTATCAGGGCGCTGCGGCCGACAGCAAGCCGCGCGATAAGCAGGATTGCCTGCAGAGGGTCCTGCGCGGCGGCTCCTGGAAGCAGGAGGCGAGCTACCTGGCCTCCCACGCGCGGCATTTCTACGACGCGCAGGTACCCTACAGCTCCAACGGACTGAGGGTCGCGCTGACCCTGGAAGAGTAGCGGCCGGGGCGCCGGCCGCAACGGCCGGCGCAGCGCCCCAAGCCAAGACCCGGCTACTTCACGTAGATCGTCACCTTCCGCGACACCAGCGGCGGGTTGTGGGGGACGTGGTCGTGGTCGCCCATCACCAGCTGCAGGGTGTGGCGGCCCGGCGGCAGCTCCAGCATGACCTCGCTCTGGCCGGCTCCGAAGTGCAGGTGGTTCTTGTCGTTGGCGATCTCTTCGTTGGGATCCGGCAGCGGCGAGTCGATGATCAGGTGGTGGTGGCCGGTGTTGGCCTTCTTGATCCCGGCCGGCGCGACGCCGAAGTTGCGCAGGCCGAACCAGACCCGGAAGGGCTGCTGGGTGATCACCTCGCCGTCGCGCGGCCAGCCGATGTAGAGGAAGGCGTTGCCCGGCCGCGGCGTCTCGCCGGCCAGCGACGACTGCGCCAGAAGGCAGAGCGCGGCGCCGGCGCTGATCAGAATCTTGTACATCTCGTCGTCTCCTTGGTGTTCGTTCGATCGATGGCGGCGCTAGATCAAACTGCGCTCAATTGGAATCGATTGAGTGCGGATAATTTGATCTATTTCATATAGATAGAGCAGCTTATCTGCGTTCGAAGGAACGCAGGCTGCTCTAGCGCGACTGCGAGACCAGGGGCGGGACCACGATCGTGATGCGCTCCGAATAGAGCGGCGGGTCGTGGGGGACGTGGTTGTGGTCGCCCATCAGCAGCTGGATCGTGTGACGGCCCGGCGGGAGCTCGATGCGCGCCTCGGTCTGTCCGCCCCCGAAGTGGAGATGGTTCTTGTCGTTGGGGATCTCTTCGTCGAAGGGCGGCAGCGGGGCGTTGATGATCACGTGGTGGTGCCCCGTGTTCGGCTTCTTGACGCCGGCCGGCGCGACGCCGAAGTTCTTCAGCCCCATGCGCAGCCAGAACTTCCCGCCCGGCACGGTCCGGCCGCTCTTCGGCCAGATGACGTAGACCTTGGCGTTCTCGGGTCGCGGTGTCTCGCCGGCCTGCAGGGTTGCAGGCCAGACGGCGAGACCGAGGGTTGCCGCAATCAGGCAAATCGGAATGAATTTCATGAGTTCTTCCTTGCACGGAAATTCGGAGTTCCTGACGAGTAAGCCCTTTTCTTGGTTAAAAGACCGTTTCCGGGTCTCGCCTCCCGCCTCGGCGGCGATCCCATCGCTTGACAGGCCGCCGCCCGCTCCGTATCACTGCAAGTGATAATGACTTTCAATTGCAACTTGCCATCTGTGGAGACGATCCGATGAAGGCTTTGCTTCGAGGGCTCGCGGTCCTCGTATCCACCGTTCTGCCCGCGACCGGGGCGGTGGCCGAAGAGGTCCTGAACCTCTATTCCTCGCGGCACTACCAGACCGACGAGGCGCTCTACGAGGATTTCACCAAGGCGACCGGGATCAAGATCAACCGGATCGAGGGCAAGGGCGACGCCCTGATCGAGCGGATCAAGAGCGAGGGCGCCAACAGCCCGGCCGACATCCTGCTGACGGTCGATGCCGGGCGGCTCTGGCGAGCCGAGCAGGCGGGCCTCTTCCAGCCGGTGGAAAGCAAGCTTCTCGACGAGGTCGTGCCGGCCAACCTGCGGCACCCGGAGGGGCTTTGGTACGGCTTCTCGACCCGGGCGCGGCTGATCTACTACGCCAAGGACAGGGTCCAGCCGGACGCGATCTCGCGCTACGAGGAGCTCGCCGACCCGAAGTGGAAGGGCAAGATCTGCATCCGTTCCAGCTCCAACATCTACAACCAGTCGCTGATGGGTTCGATCATTGCCGCCCACGGAGAGAAGGCGGCCGAGGACTGGGCCAATGGCGTGGTCGCCAACTTCGCCCGGGGCCCGCAGGGCGGCGACACCGACCAGATCCGCGCCGTCGCGGCCGGGGAGTGCGACATCGCGGTCGGCAACTCCTACTACTACGTCCGCCTGATGACCAAGCCGAAGGACGCGGACAAGGACGTCGCCGGCAAGGTCGGCTGGATCTTTCCGAACCAGGGCGACCGCGGCACCCACGTCAACGTCTCCGGCGCCGGGGTGCTGAAGAACGCGCCGAACAAGGCGGCAGCGGTCAAATTCCTGGAGTATCTGGCGAGCGACAGAGCCCAGCGCTACTTCGCCGACGGCAACAACGAATACCCGGTGGCGGCCAGGGTCGAGGGCAACTCCGCGGTCGAGTCGCTCGGCAAGTTCAAGGTCGATCAGATCAACGTCGCCGTCTACGGCGAGAACCAGCCCGAAGCGCAGAAGATCTTCGACCGCGCCGGCTGGAAGTAGCCGGCAGCCCGCCCGGTTTTCGGCGCCATACGGCGGCCCGGGGGTCTCCCCCGCGGGCCGCCGGCCGCTTCGACGGCGGCGCTTTACCGGCGGCTGCCCGGCCGGGCCCGCGAGATCGCCCGGGACAGCAGGATGACCGGCAGGATGCCGACGACCACGATGGTCAGGGCCGGCAGGGCGGACTCGGCCAGGCGCTCGTCCGAGGCGTAGTTGTAGGCCTGGACCGCCAGGGTGTCGAAGTTGAAGGGCCGCATCACCAGGGTCGCCGGCAGCTCCTTCATCACGTCGACGAAGACCAGAAGGCCGGCCGACAGCAGGCCGCCGAACATCAGCGGCGCATGAACCCGCAGCATGGTGCCGATCAGGCCCTCGCCCAGGCTGCGCGCGGCATCCTCCATCGAGGGCCGGATCTTG
Organism: Kiloniellales bacterium; assembly: GCA_030066685.1. NCBI lineage: Bacteria > Pseudomonadati > Pseudomonadota > Alphaproteobacteria > Rhodospirillales > Kiloniellales bacterium. Next base: position 14,266 of record JASJBF010000018.1, read on the forward strand.
CCCAGGCTGGCGTCCACGGTGTTCAGGGAGACCGCCAGGAAGCGCACAAGGTAGGCGAAGACCAGGGCGGCGATGCTGCCGGTGAGGAGCAGCCCGGTCGAGATCCCGAAGCTGCGGCGCATCCAGGCGTCGAACGCGTTGTCCAGCATGGCGAAGGGGATCAGCACGCCGACCGCGATGACGATTCCGGGAACGGCGTAGCCGAGCGAGGCGAAGCGGATGGCGAAGGTGCCCAGAGCCCCGGGGCTGAGTCGGACCGCATAGGTCATGACCACGGCGAGGGCCACCGCCAGAATCGCGGTCAGGGCGGCCAGGGTGAAGCTGTTCAGGGCGAGGTCGAAGAAGCGCGGGCTGAAGATCTGCCCGTCCAGCTCGGACAGCAGGCCGAGCAGGATCGCCGCCGGCAGCAGGAACCCGAGCAGCAGCGGCAGCGCGCAGGCCAGGGTGGCGAGCCCGGCGCGCAGGCCCTTGAGCTTGTAGCCCGGCAGGTTCTGGTAGCGGTTCGATGTGTGGTGGTAGCGGGCCCGGCCGCGCGACCAGCGCTCCAGCAGCAGGACCAGGAGCACGAAGCCGAGCAGGCTGGTCGCCAGCTGACCGGCGGCGATGCGGTCGCCGAAGGAGATCCAGGCCCGCACGATGCCGGTGGTGAAGGTCTGGACGCCGAAGAAGGACACCGTGCCGTAGTCGGCCAGGGTCTCCATCAGGGCCAGCGCGGTGCCGGCCGCGATCGCCGGCCGGGCCAGCGGCAAGGCGACCCGGTGGAAGCTGCCCCAGGCCGAGCAGCCCAGGGTCCGGCTCACCTCCAGGGCGCAAACCGACTGCTCCAGGAAGGCGGTGCGGGCCAGCAGGTAGACGTAGGGGTAGAGCACCAGCGAGAGCATGGCGACGGCCCCGCCCAGCGAGCGGACCGAGGGGAACCAGTAGTCCTGGCGCGACCAGCCGGTCAGCTCCCGGAGAAGGGACTGCAGCGGGCCGCTGAACTGCAGGAAGTCGGTGTAGGCATAGGCCATGACGTAGGCCGGCACGGCCAGCGGCAGGATCATGGCCCATTCGAAGACCCGCCGCCCGGGGAAGCGGCACATGGTGATCAGCCAGGCGCTGGTCACCCCGATCGTGGAGACGCCCAGCCCGACGCCGAGGACCAGCCAGACGGTGTTCCAGAGGTAGCGGGGCAGCACGGTCTCGGCCAGATGCGCCCAGGTGCCCTGGCCCTCGGCGAAGACGCTGGCGACCACGCTGGCGATCGGGACCGCGAAAAGCGCGGCGATGAGAAGCGAGAGCCCGAGCAGCGGCCCGCCGCGCCCCAGGCCGCCGCCCCGGTGCCGGTGCTTGCCCACGCCCGGATCGCTGCCGGGCAGGCGGGGTGGCGGGGTCTCGATGGCTTCGGTCATGGCGGTCCCGGTTGGTCCCGGTGATGTCGGCGAGAAGGCGGGGCGCAGAGTAGCGGACCCGGCCGGCGCTTAGAAGCGCGTCCTGACCTGCGCCCCTGCCTCCGGCGCGGCCCCCTTTTGGGACCCGGTCAGGCTTGGGCGGTAGCTACATCTAATGATGTAACCCGTTCTTAATCTGTCTTTGCCAAAGTTTCATACCCCATAGGGGCGTTGGTTAATACCGGGCAGCGGCGGCGATCGCGCCCCCTGCGGCCTTCCCGACCTTGGCTAGAGCGGCATGGACGATCTACTCAGCGAGTTTCTGACCGAGACGAACGAAAGCCTTGCCGTTCTCGACGTCGAGCTCATCAAGCTGGAGCAGACCCCCAACGATCCGGAGCTGCTCAGCAACATCTTCCGCCTGATGCACACGATCAAGGGCACCTGCGGCTTCCTCGGCCTGCCCAGGCTGGAGGCGGTCGCCCATGCCGGCGAGAACGTGCTCGGCAAGGTGCGCGACGGGGAGCTCACGGTGTCGGCGGAGATCGTCACCCTGATCCTCGAATGCCTGGACCGGATCCGGGGCATCCTGGGCGCTCTAGAGGAGACCGAGGCCGAGCCGGCGGGCGACGATGCCGCGCTGATCGCTCGCCTGGACGCGGTCTTCAACGGCACCGCGTCACCGAGCGGGGACGCTGGGGCCGCTGCGCCCGCTGAAGCGCCGGCGGTCGAGGCCGAGGAACCGGAGCCCGCGGCCGAAGCCGGTCCGGCGCCGGAATCGCCCCAGGATGAGACTCCGGAGGCTCCGGCCGAGATGGCGCCATCCCTGGCGGAGGCGCCCGTGGCCGTGGCGCCGCCACCGGGCGCGGCCGAGGCACAGGAGGCGCCCAAGGAGTCGGCGGTCGCCAACCAGTCGATCCGGGTCAACGTCGAGCTGCTGGAAGACCTCATGACCCTGGTCTCCGAGCTGGTCCTGACCCGCAATCAGCTGCTCCAGATCCTGCGCGCGCAGCGCGAGAGCGAGTTCACCGCGCCCTTGCAGCGGCTCAATCACGTCGTCTCCGAGCTTCAGGAAAGCGTGATGAAGACCCGCATGCAGCCGATCGGCAACGCCTGGGCCAAGCTGCCCCGTATCGTCCGCGACCTGGCGCACGAGCTGGACAAGAAGATCGAGCTGGTGATGAAAGGCGCCGAGACCGAGCTGGACCGCCAGGTGCTCGAGCTGATCAAGGACCCGCTGACCCACATGGTCCGCAACTCGGCCGATCACGGCCTGGAAGAGACCAGGGCCCGGAAGAGGGCCGGCAAGCCGGAAACCGGCACCATCCTGCTCAACGCCTACCACGAAGGCGGCCACATCATCATCGAGATCGCCGACGACGGCCGTGGCCTTTCGACCGATAAGATCAAGAAGAAGGTGCTGGAGAAGGGCCTAGTGCCCGAGGCCCAGCTGGCCGCGATGTCGGACCAGCAGGTCCAGCAGCAGATCTTCAAGCCCGGCTTCTCGACCGCCGAGCAGGTGACCGCGGTCTCGGGCCGCGGCGTCGGCATGGACGTGGTGCGGACCAACATCGAGCGCATCGGCGGCACGATCGAGCTGACCTCGACCGAAGGCCAGGGAACGAAGTTCACCATCAAGATCCCGCTGACCCTGGCCATCGTCTCGGCGTTGATCGTCGAGTGTGGCGGGGAGCGCTTCGCGGTGCCGCAGCTTTCGGTGATCGAGCTGGTCCGCGCCTCCAACAAGAGCGACCACATCATCGAGCAGATCAACGAGACGCCGGTGCTGCGGCTGCGCAACCGGCTGCTGCCGCTGGTCAACCTGCGCCAGCTGCTCGGGCTGGAGCCGAAGGGCGACGGGCCGGCGCCGGGAGAGGACGCCTCCAACGTCGTCTCGATCGAGGAGCGCCGGAACCAGGACGATGCCTTCATCATCGTCTCCCAGGTCGGGGCCTACGCCTTCGGCATCATCGTCGACCGGGTCTTCGACACCGAGGAGATCGTGGTCAAGCCGGTGGCCCCGATCCTGCGGGACATCCCGCTCTATTCCGGCAACACCATCCTCGGCGACGGCAGCGTCGTCATGATCCTGGATCCCAACGGCATCGCGACCGCGACCGGCGAGATGTCGGTCGGCGAGGACCTCGCCGCCGAGACCGAGCGCCTCACCGAGCTGGCCCACGAGAAGGTCGCCATGCTGGTGTTCCGGGCCGTCGACGCCTCGCCCAAGGCGGTGCCCCTGGCGCTGATCGCCAGGCTCGAGGAGGTCGACCTGGGCACGGTCGAGCGCTCCGGCGGGCGCACGCTGGTCCAGTACCGGGGTCACCTCATGCCCCTGGTGCAGATGCGCGGGGCCGAGCCGCTGCCGGACTCCGGCCGCAAGCCGGTGCTGGTCTTCACCGACCGGGACCGGACCATGGGCCTGGTCGTGGACGAGATCGTCGACATCGTCGAGGACCGCATGGAGGTCGAGCTCTCCTCGGAACGCGCTGGTTTCATCGGCAGCGCGCTGATCGCCGGGGCGGCGACCGACGTGATCGACACCAGCCACTACCTGACCCAGGCCTTCGACGACTGGTTCGGCTCCGAGGCGACGGAGGCCTTCGGCAGCGAGGGCCAGGGCCGGCAGATCCTGCTGGTCGACGACAGCCCCTTCTTCCGCAACCTGCTCTCGCCGCTGCTCTCGGTGGCCGGCTACCAGGTGACCGCGGTCGAAAGCGCCGATGCGGCGCTCGCCCTGCTCGACGCCGGGGACGGCTTCGACGCGATCATCTCGGACATCGAGATGCCGGGGATGGACGGCTTCCAGTTCGCCCAGAGCCTGCGCCAGGACCAGCGCTTCTGCGGCATCCCGCTGGTCGCCCTGTCGTCCCACGCGACGCCGGCGGACCTGGCGCGCGGCCGTCAGGTCGGGTTCCGCGACTACGTGGCGAAGTTCGACCGGGATGCCTTGCTGGCCGCGCTGCAGGACACCCTGGCCGAGACGCGAGGTGCCGCATGAGCCACAGCGACGCAAAGCCCGCCGCGACGGAGACCGCCGGCTTCGGCCACAGCGAGGACTTCGTGTCCTTCACCATCGCCGGCCAGCTCTTCGGGATCCCGGTCCTGAAGGTCCAGGACGTGCTGGCGAGCTACAAGATCACCCGCATTCCCCTGGCGCCCGCCGAGATCATGGGGCAGCTCAACCTGCGCGGACGGGTGGTGACCGCGATCGACATCCGCCGGCGCATCGGCCTGCCGCCGCGCGACAGCGACGACAAGGGCATGAGCATCGTGGTCGAGAACGACAACGAGCTCTACAGCCTGGTGGTCGACAGCGTCGGCGAGGTGCTGAGCTTGAGCTCGAACGCCTTCGAGCCCAGTCCGCCGACGCTGGACCCGAGCTTTCGCACCTACGCCACCGGCGTGTACCGCCTCGATCACGGCCTGCTGGTCGTCCTGGACGTCGCCAGCCTGCTCAGCTTCGGCGGCATCGCTGTGGCCGCCGCCTAGGACGGGGTGCCGGGCGGACATCGTAACTTGGCAGCGGAACCGGGATCGCACGACACAGTGGAAAGCGAGATGAAGCGAGTGAAGCCTGAAGGAAGCAGTCGCGGAGAGAGGCAATGAGATCCTGTCTGATCGTCGACGATTCGAAGGTCGTCCGCATGGTGGCGCGAAAGATCCTCGAGGGCCTGAACTTCGAGATCTACGAGGCCGAGGACGGGCAGAAGGCGATGGAGGCCTGCCGCCGCTGCATGCCCGACGCGGTGCTGCTGGACTGGAACATGCCGGTGATGAACGGGCTGGATTTCCTCAAGGAGCTGCGCGCGATGGGCGGCGACAAGCAACCGATCGTCGTGTTCTGCACCACCGAGAACGACATGAGCCACATCCAGCAGGCCATGACCGCCGGTGCCAACGAATACATCATGAAACCCTTCGACACCGAGATCATCGAATCGAAGTTCGTCCAGGTGGGGCTCATTTGATGACAGCGACCACAGGGGCAGCGGGCGCGAGCGGGCCGTACCGGGTGATGGTCGTCGAAGACGCCACCGTCATCCGGGCCATGCTCAACCGCACCCTGGAGCAGGACCCGCAGATCGAGGTCGTCACCTCGGTGATCAACGGCGAGATGGCGGTCTCGGCGCTGCAGCGCGATCCGGAGATCGACGTCATCCTGCTGGACATCGACATGCCGGTGATGGACGGCCTGACCGCCCTGCCCAAGCTCCTGGCGGTCAAGCCCGAGGCCAAGGTGATCATGAACTCCACCCTGACCCGGGCCAACGCCGACATCAGCCTGCGGGCCCTGGCCATGGGGGCCGCCGACTACCTCACCAAGCCGAGCTCCAGCCAGGAGCTGCGCTCGGCCGAGGCCTTCTCCCGGGAGCTGACCGAGAAGGTCAAGGCCCTGGGCGCCGCCGCCCGCGGCCAGGCCCCGGCGCCGGTCACCGGGCCGAGTACGAGCACCGCCAGGCCGGCGGCGGCCATCAGCCTGCGCGGCGGGCCGGCGCAGCAGCCCTCGGCCCTCGCCATCGGCAGCTCGACGGGCGGGCCCCAGGCGCTTTTCAAGGTCCTCGGCGGCTTCGCGCCGCCGCCGCCGCAGCCGATCTTCATCACCCAGCACATGCCGCCGACCTTCACCACCCTGCTGGCCGAGCATATCGGCCGGCAGACCGGGCTGGCCTGCCACGAGCCGGACGACGGCGAGGCCGTGGTCGGGGGGCGGGTCTACCTGGCGCCCGGCGATCGCCACATGCTGGTCGAGTCCGGCACCGGAAGCGCCGTGATTCGGCTTTCCGACGGCCCGCAGGAGAACTTCTGCCGGCCGGCCGTCGACCCGATGCTGCGCAGCCTGGCCGAGGTCTACGGCTCCCGCCTTCTGGTCGCGATCCTGACCGGCATGGGCACGGACGGCCGCGAGGGCGGGCGCAGCGTGGTCGAGGCCGGCGGCGCGGTCATCGCCCAGGACGAAGAAAGCTCCGTGGTCTGGGGCATGCCGGGCGCCGTCGCGACGGCCGGTCTGTGCAGCGCCGTCCTGCCGCTGGCCGAGATCGCCCCCTACATCTGCAAGGTCGCCATGAGGTCTGCGGCATGAACATCGACGACTTCAACCTGGTCGCAAAGATCCTCAAGGATCGATCTGGCCTCGTACTCGGCTCCGACAAGGCATACCTGCTCGAGAGCCGTCTGAACCCGGTTGCCCGCAAGTACGATCTTGCCGGGGTCGACGACCTCGTGGCGCTGATCCGCAAGGGCGGCGACGAGAAGCTTCTGGTCGATATCACCGAGGCGATGACGACCAACGAATCCTTCTTCTTCCGCGATCAGAAGCCCTTCGACCAGTTCCGCGACCTGGTGCTGCCCTACATGCTGGACCACCGCAGCCAGGCCAAGAAGCTGAGCATCTGGTGCGCGGCCTGCTCGAGCGGCCAGGAGCCCTACAGCCTCGCCATGCTGCTTGACGAGCAGGCGGCCCAACTGGCGGGCTGGTCTATCGAGATCCTGGCCACGGACCTCTCGCTGGAGATCCTGGCCAAGGCCAAGGAAGGGGTCTATTCGCAGTTCGAGGTCCAGCGCGGCCTGCCGGTGCAGTTCCTGATGAAGCACTTCAAGCAGGACGGCGAGCGCTGGCAGATCAGCGACGAGATCCGCAACATGGTCAGATTCAAGCCGCACAACCTGCTCGAGGCCCCGCAGGGCCTGCACCAGGTCGACGTGGTGTTCTGCCGCAACGTGCTGATCTACTTCGACGCCGACACCAAGACAAGGGTCCTGGACCTGATCGCCGGGGCCATGTCCGAGGACGGCTTCCTGTTCCTCGGCGGCGCGGAGACCGTATTGGGTGTGTCGGAGCGCTTCCAGCTGATTCCCGGCCAGCGCGGCGTCTACGGCCTGACCGCCGGCACCGGCAGCCTGGCGACCGGGACCGCCGCCTGAGTCACGGCGCCACCCCGGGTCGATCGCTGCGCCAGCCATGGTTGCAACGTCCGGCAGCAAGCTTTGAAGACGGAGGAAGGAAGACGGCCGGCGCCCGAAGGTGCCGGCCGTCGTCTTTGTGCCCTGGTCGAGGGTCTCGGGCAGGGGCCCGGGCGGGCCCGCCCGCGGGCTCAGCCGCTGGCCGCCTTGCGCGGCTCCTCGGACTTGCCCCCGTCGTCGACGGGATCCCGCAGCACGTAGCCGCGGCCCCAGACGGTCTCGATGTAGTTGTCGCCGCCGGTCGCCGCCGCCAGCTTCTTGCGCAGCTTGCAGACGAAGACGTCGATGATCTTGAGCTCCGGCTCGTCGAGCCCGCCGTAGAGATGATTGAGGAACATCTCCTTGGTCAGCGTCGTCCCCTTGCGCAGGGACAGGAGCTCGAGGATGCCGTACTCCTTGCCGGTCAGGTGCAGGGGCTGGCCCTCCACCTCGACCGTGCGCGTGTCCAGATTGACCGTCAATTTGCCGGTCTTGATGATCGAGTCCGAATGGCCCTTGGAGCGCCGAACGATCGCCTGGATGCGGGCGATCAGCTCGCGCTTGTCGAAGGGCTTGGTCAGGTAGTCGTCGGCGCCGACGCCGAGACCCTTGATCTTGTCGTCCAGGTCGCTGAGACCCGACAGGATCAGGATCGGCGTCTTGACTCGTGCGGCGCGCAACCGGCGCAGGACCTCGTAACCGTCGATATCCGGAAGCATGAGATCGAGTATGATGATGTCGTAGTCATACAGCTTGCCGATCTCTAACCCGTCTTCTCCCAGATCTGTGCAGTCGCAGATGTAGCCCTCCGACTGCAGCATCAGCTGGATCCCCTGCGCGGTCGCGCTATCGTCTTCAACAAGCAGAATTCGCATGTTCCCTATCCGATTGCGTCAACCCCGAGACACCCCATGTCTCGTTAACCATTTTGCTCCAGGTTTCTTAACAAACCCTTACGCGGCGTATCTTTTACCGAACCTTAAAGTGGGCCAGGCAAGACTGGATCGGGCCGAGGCGGCCCGATTCGGCGGGATGCTATCACAGTTTTAACCATAAGACACAAGTCCGGAGCAGGGGTTTGGGGCTGGCGCTGCGCAACCTGATCGACGACCTCGGGCAGCTTCCCGAGGTCCGCTACCACGGCCGCGTGGCCGGGGTGGTCGGCATGCTGGTCGAGGTCGCCGGGCTGGGCCAGCTCGCCGCCGTCGGCAACCGCTGCCGGATCGAGCTGCGCGACGGCCGGCCGCTGGACTGCGAGATCGTCGGGCTGCGCGGCGACCGCGCGCTGGCCTTGCCCTTCGGCGCCCTGGAGGGGGTCGGGCTGGGCTGCAAGGCCGAGCTGGTCGCCGAGACGGCGGCGCTGAGGCCGACCGAAGCCTGGCTGGGCCGGGTCGTCAACGGCCTGGGGGAACCCATCGACGGCAAGGGGCCGCTGCCGACAGGACCGCGGGCCTGGCCGCTGCGGGCCGCGCCGCCGCCGGCCCACGACCGGGCCCGGGTCGAGGGCAAGCTCGACCTCGGCCTGCGCGCCATCAACACCTTCCTGACCTGTTGCCGCGGCCAGCGGATGGGGATCTTCTCCGGCTCCGGCGTTGGGAAATCGGTCCTGTTGTCCATGCTGGCGCGATATACCGCATCGGACGTCAACGTCATCGGCCTGATCGGTGAGCGCGGACGCGAGGTCCAGGAGTGGCTGGCCGAGGACCTGGGGCCCGAGGGCCTTAAGCGTTCGGTCGTGGTGGTCGCGACCTCGGACGAGCCGCCGCTGCAGCGCCGCCAGGCCGCCTACACCACCCTGGCCCTAGCCGAGTACTTCCGCGACCAGGGCCACGACGTGCTCTGCCTGGTCGATTCCGTAACCCGCTTCGCCATGGCCCTGCGCGAAATCGGCCTCTCGGCGGGCGAGCCGCCGGCAACCAAAGGTTACACCCCCTCGGTCTTCGCCGAGCTGCCCAAGTTGCTGGAGCGCGCCGGGCCGGGGCTCGGCGCCGGCTCGATCACCGGGCTGTTCACGGTCCTGGTCGAGGGCGACGATCACAACGAGCCGATCTCCGATGCGGTCCGCGGCATCCTGGACGGCCACATCGTTCTGGAGCGCGGCATCGCCGAACGCGGCCGCTACCCGCCGATCAACGTGCTGCGCAGCGTCTCGCGGACCCTGCCGGCCTGCAACAGCGACGCGGAGAACGCCCTGATCGGGCGCGCCCGGGCGCTCCTGGCAACCTACGAGAACATGGCCGAGCTGATCCGGATCGGCGCCTACAAGCGCGGCAGCGATCCCGGGATCGACGAGGCGATCCGCTACAACGCAGCCCTGGAGGCCTTCCTGGCGCAGGACAAGGCCGAGGCCAGCAGCCTGGCCGAGGGCTACCGGCAGTTGGCCGAGGCCCTGGGCGACCCGTCGCCGGATCCCGGGACAGGCGGTTAAGGACATGACCCAAGGGGGCATTTCGTCATGACGGCACTCACGCAACTGGTCCGCCTGCAGCGCTGGACTCTGGACGAGAAGCGCCAGAAGCTGGCCGAGCTCGAACGCCTGGCGACGCGCCTGAACCAGGAGCTGGAAACCCTTGAGGACTCCCTGGAGACCGAGAAGCCCGTCGCCGGCGAGGGCCTGGAGGAGACTCGGGCGATGACCAACTACGCGGCCGCCGTGGCCGAGCGGCGCCGGACCTGCCTGCAATCGATCGCCGGCGTCCAGGCCGAGATCGAGGCCGCCCGCGCCGAGATCGAAGAGGTCTTCCAGGAGCTGAAGCGCTACGAGCAGGGCCTGCGCAGCCAGCAGGAGCGCGAGGCCAAGAAGCGCGCGCGGCGCGAGCAGGCGACCCTGGACGAGGTCGGCCTCACCGCCGCCGTCCGCCGCCGCCAGGCCCGCTGACGGGGCAGTTCATCCAATATACTAAGTCAAGTTAGTTAATTAAAACAACAGACTAACGGCTATTCTTACTTCTTGACTCTAAGTTGCCGGGCCTGCGGTTCGCGCCTTGAGCTGCGGCTGCGGGTTAGACAACGACGCCGGCCTCGGCGCCGGCCGTCATGGCGTCCAGGGGCAGGGGCGCCCAGTCCGCAGAGGCCTGGAAGACCAGCTGGCCGCTGTAGCCGGTGGCGGCGCCGGCCGCCTCGTAGATCTCGGCGATGTCGCGGCGCAAGGGCTCCGGCAGGGGCGCGCGGCTGCGCAGGATCAGGTCGAAGCGCCGGCCCTGGATCAGGCCGTCGAGCTGGAGCTCGCCGAGCCGGCTGAAGGCGACCTCGACGACGAAGCGGGTCGCCCGCCCGGGGGCGGCCGGGCCGTCCTCCTCCCGCTCGTCGGTCTCGGGGCCGCGGACGAAGAGGCGCACCTGGCTCAGCGCGCCGCCGTCGAAGACCGGAACCAGGTAGCCGCGCCACTCGCCCGGCGCCGGCTCGGCGGCCAGGCGGCTCATCCGGGCGAAATCCTGCTTCAGGCGGGCGACCAGGTCGCCGCGGCCGGCCCGCTCCAGGGCCTGGGCGGTGGCGCCGGAGAGCCAGGCGCCGAGGTCGCCGCCGCGCAGGGCCGCCAGGAAGAACAGCAGGGTCGAGGCGAAGCGCGGCCCGGGTCGGGGCAGGGCGTGGGACCCGAGGGTCATGCCCGCCGGCTGCAGGTCGCCGGGCTGGAGGATGCGCAGGGCCTCCTCCAGGGCCGGCCAGCCGCGGGCCAGGCCGCTGTCCCGCACGGAGGCTTCCGGGGCCTCCGCGGCGGTCTGGGGCCCGGCCGCCGGCGTCAGCTCCAGGACCAGGCGGGTGCCCGGCGGCAGGGCGGTCTGCACCGCCAGACGCAGGTTCCCCTGGGCGGTCTCGATGGTCGCGCCCTGGCTGCCGGGCGCCGCGGCGACCAGGCCCTCCAGGCGCAGCGGCTGGCCCTGGGCTCCCATGGCGACGGCCGGCGCCCCAGGGCCCCCCGTCGAGGACTGGGACGTCTCCTGCGCGATGAGGGCCGCCGCGGCGCCTGAGGGGGCGGCAGGGCCCGCGGTGGTGGCGCCCGGCCCGGCCGAAGGGGCGGTCACCGAGATCAGCCTGACCAGGACCTCGCCGCCGGCTGGCAGGGCCGCGGCCGGCCCGCTGCCGGCGCTGTTCGCCGGAGTCCGACCCTGCGCCGCCGCAGGCTCCAGGACCGCCCGGATCAGACGGCCGCTGGCGACGTCCTCGTCGCTCAGGGTCGCGGGCGCCGCCGGAGCGGCGGTGGTGGCCGGCACGCGCCCCTGGGGCGCCTCCTGGGGGCCGCCCTGGCCGCCCTGGTGGCGCGGCGCGTTCTTGCCCGCCTCGACATTCAGGATCACCACATGGAGCTCGGTCCCGGCGATCCGGACCTGGAGGGTCACCTGGCTGCCCTGGGCGAGCTGGGCCTTGGTCTGGAGCGGCAGGACGCCGGACTCGGTCTTGACCAGGATCTGGCCCTTGGCGTCGGTCCCGATCACCGTGCCCCGGACGATGCTGCCGGTCGCCAGCGCCGCGGTCGCCGGGGGCGGGTGGGTGATGGTCGCGTGGACCCCGCTGCTCGCCTTGGGGGCGGCGCTGGTGGTGAAGCGCGGCGGTGGGAAGAAGACGTCGCTCATCCGCTGCCATCCTGGCCGGGCACCGGAACCAGATTGCGGGCCAGGGCCTCGACGTCGGCCGCGGCCTCGCAGTTGGGATGGCGGGTCAGGAACGGCTCCTGGCTGCGGATCGCGTCCTTGACCTTGGGATCGCGGCGGACGACGCCGGCCAGGGGCGGCTCCGCCTTTAGGAAGGAGCCGCAGGCCTTGCGCAGGGTGGCGTAGGTCCGCTCGCCCTCGGCCTGGGAGGCGGCCATGTTGACCACGACCCGCAGGTCGGCCTTCGGATCCTGCTTGAGCGCCAGCTTGATGAAGGCGTAGGCGTCGGTCAGCGCGGTCGGCTCGTCGCTGGTCACCACCAGGCACGTGGCGCAGCGCGCCGCGAGATAGCGCACCGTGGCGTCGACGCCGGCGCCGAGGTCCAGGACCACCCGGTCGTAGTCCGGCGCCAGGCTCAGCAGCTGCTGGGCCAGGGCGGTCAGCCCGGGGGCGGAGAGGGCTGCCAGGCTGCCCGAGCCGGAGCGCCCGGCGATGACCTCGAAGCCGGTCGCGGCGACCCGCTGGGCGGTGTCGCGCAGCGCCAAGCCGCCGCCCAGCGCGGCACCCAGGTCCTGCTCGGGCTGCAGGCCGAGCTGGATGTCGACGTTGGCCAGGCCCAGGTCGCCGTCGAACAGCAGAGCCCGCTGTCCGGCCTTCGCCAGGGCGTGGGCCAGGGTGATCGACAGCCAGGTCTTGCCGACCCCGCCCTTGCCCGAGGCGACGGCGATCAGGTTGCGGCCGACCGGGGCCTGCAGGGGGAGCACCTTGGCAGAACTGGGGGCGGGTGTGGAGGCAGGGGTCATCGGGCGGCTCTGAGCGGTTCGGTGATCTTGGGATTGTCGATGGGCACGACGCCCTCGGGCAGCAGCAGGCGGGCCAGCCAGACCGGGTTGATCGGCACCAGGCCGCCGGCGATCTGGGGCGCGATCCCGGCCGCCGAGAACAGGCAGCCGCCGAGGAAGGCGCCGGCCAGCACGCCGCCCAGGCGGCGCGCCGCGTCGAGCTTGGTGGCGATGATCCGGAGCTGGCCGAGCTCGGCGAAGGCCTGAGCCGCCTCGGCCGACTCCAGGGCGTCGCCGCCGGCCGGCAGGACCAGGACAGGCTGGGCGCCGGAGGCCTCAAGGGCGGCCCTCAGGCCCTCCAGGTCCAGCGGTACGAAGGCGTTGGCGCCCGCGGTGTCGATGATCATCAGCCGGTCCTTGTCCACCGCCGCCACGCAGCGCGCCAGGGCTTCCGGGTCGGCGGCCTCCAGAAGGCGGGCCTTCAGCGCGCCGGCGTAGATCGAGATCTGGTCCCGGCCGCCGGCCTTGGCGACGTCCATGGTGATGAAGGTCGTCTCCCGGCCGGCCAGCTTGGCCAGGGCGCAGAGCTTGGCGGCGCTGGAGGTCTTGCCGCCGCCCGGCGGCCCGAGCAGCAACAGCGGCCGGGCCTCGGTCTCGGCGGCGAAGGGCTTGAAGCCGAACTCGGCGTCCAGGGCGCCGGCCAGGCCGAGGACGGCGTCCTCGGCGGCGATGGTCGCCGCAGCGGCCAGGATCCGGTCGGCCAGGCCCTGGGGCACGCGGTGGAAGGACAGGGCCGCGGCCAGGGTGTCGACGGTCGCAAGGGCCGCGGGTTCGGGGCCGGCCTCCGGGGCGTCGTCCAGGGCGGCGGTGACCCGGACCCGGCCGTCGGGCTCGTCCTCGACGGTCGAGAGGATCACGGCGTCGGGCCCAAAGTGGTCCCGGACCGCTTGCATGGCCGCCGAAAGACTGGCCCCTGTGAAGCTCTTCAGCCGCATCGCTCGGACACTTCGTTCCCGCCGGTCAAATCTGCCCCAGGGTCTTGATCTTCATCCGGGGATGGATCTCGTTCTGCGACATGACCACGGTGCTGGGCCGGAAGCGCTCGACGATGGAGCGCACGAAGGGCCGGATCGCCGGCCCGGTCAGCAGCACCGGGGTCTCGCCCTGCTTGGCGTAGTCCTCGAAGCTGTCGCGCACCTTGGCGATGAAGCCCTGCAGGCGCGACGGCGCCATCGCCAGCTGCCGGTCCTCGCCCTCGCCGACCAGGGAGTCCGCGAAGGCCTGCTCCCAGTCCGGCGACAGCGTGACCAGGGGAATGAAGCCGTTCTCGTTGACGTTGTCGTTGCAGAGCTGGCGGGCCAGGCGGCCGCGCACGTGCTCGGTGATCTGGGTGATCGAGCGGGTGAAGCCGCAGGCCTCGGAGATGCCCTCCAGGATGGTCGGCAGGTCGCGGATCGAGACCCGCTCGTTCAGCAGGCTCTGCAGCACTCGCTGCACGCCGCCGACCGAGATCTGGGCCGGGATCAGGTCGGCGATCAGCTTCTGGTGCGCGGCGCCCTGCTCGTCGAGCAGCTTCTGGGTCTCGGTGTAGGACAGCAGCTCCGACATGTTCTCCTTGACCAGCTCGGTCAGGTGGGTGGTGATCACGGTCGCCGGATCGACCACGGTGTAGCCGCGGAACAGGGCCTCCTCGCGGGCGCCGCCGTCGATCCACTTGGCCGGCAGGCCGAAGGTCGGCTCGCGGGTGTTCTCGCCCGGGAGGGTGATCTCGCCGCCGCGCGGGTCCATGACCAGCAGCATGTTGGGCCTGAGGTCGCCGCGCCCGGCCTCGATCTCCTTGATCCGCAGGACGTAGGCATTGGCCGCGAGCTGCAGGTTGTCCTGGATCCGCACCGATGGCAGGACGAAGCCCATTTCGTTGGCCAGCTGGCGGCGCAGGGCCTTGATCTGCTCGGTCAGGCGCTTGTTCGACTCGCCGTTGATCAGCTGCAGCAGACCGTAGCCCAGCTCCAGGCGGATGTGGTCGATCTGCAGGGCGCTGGAGATCGGCTCCTCGGCGACCGGGACCGCCTCCGCGGCCAGGCGCTCCTGCTCGGCCTCGGCCGCCTCGGCCGCCGCCTTGCGCCGGGTCACACCCCAGGCCAGGCCGCCCGCGACCAGGGCCAGGGCGAGGAAGGGCAGGAAGGGGATGCCCGGCAGCAGGGCCAGGGCCAGCATCAGGAAGGACGACAGGCCGAGCGCCTGGGGATAGCCGCCGAGCTGGCCGAAGAGCACCTTGTTGGCCGGGCCGCTCATCGCCGACTTGGAGACCAGCAGGCCGGCGGCGGTCGAGACGATCAGGGCCGGGATCTGGGTGACCAGCCCGTCGCCGACGGTCAGCACGGTGTAGCTGTGCCCGGCTTCCAGGAAGCCCAGGTCCTGCTGGCCGACGCCGATGATGATGCCGCCGACGATGTTGATCAGGGTGATCAGCAGGCCGGCGATGGCGTCGCCGCGGACGAACTTGGCGGCGCCGTCCATCGAGCCGTAGAAGTTGCTCTCGTCCTCCAGGGTCTTGCGCCGGGTGCGGGCCTCGTCCTCGTCGATCAGGCCCGAGGAGAGGTCGGCGTCGATCGCCATCTGCTTGCCCGGCATGGCGTCCAGGCTGAAGCGCGCCGAGACCTCGGCGATGCGGCCGGAACCTTTGGTGATGACGACGAAGTTCACGATCACCAGGATGCCGAAGACGATGATCCCGATGACGAAGTTGCCGCTCATCACGAAGCTGCCGAAGGCCTCGATCACCTTGCCGGCGGCGTCGGGTCCGCTGTGGCCGTTGGCCAGGATCAGCCGGGTCGAGGCGAGGTTGAGCGCCAGGCGCAGCATGGTCGCAATCAGCAGGACCGTTGGGAAGGAGCTGAAGTCCAGCGGCCGGTTGATGAACAGCACGGTCATCAGGATCAGGACCGAGAAGGTCATCGAGATCGCCAGGCTGATGTCCAGCAGCCAGCCGGGCATGGGCAGGATCAGCACCACCAGGATGCAGACGATGCCGAGGGCGAGCGCGATCTCGCCGCGCCGCAGCGCGCTATTGAGCTGGCCCAGGATGTCTCCCGGGGCCGGGCCCCCGCCCTGCTGCTGGCTGGCGTCCGTCATGCCGTCACCGCCAAGCCGCGGCCATTGGCGCCTGAACCTTCAGACGCCGGTGAGTCCCCCCCACCCCGACCCTCCCCCACCAGGGGGGAGGGGGTATTGCAGCGGCGGGATCCAGTCTCCCTCCCCCCTGGTGGGGGAGGGTCGGGGTGGGGGGGATGGCGGCCATTGACCAGTCCTTACAACCAGGCAGCGCCGCTAGACCCGCACCCGTTCGGCTTCGCCGGGCAGGGGGACGGCGGCGCCCTCCTGGCTGTACTGCTTCAGCTTGTTTCGCAGGGTGCGGATCGAGATTCCCAGGATGTTGGCGGCGTGGGTCCGGTTGCCCAGGCAGTGGGACAGGGTGTCCAGGATCAGGTCGCGCTCGACCTCGGCCACGGTGCGGCCGACCAGGGCGCTGGTATCCTGCTCGCCGCCGCCGTTCTGGGTCTCGCCCTCGCGGGCGGGCGCCTCGGGGGTTTCCGCCGGCTTGGGCGCCAGGCGGTCGCCGGTCAGGATGATGGCCTCGGCCGTGACCTTCTGGTCCCGGGCCATCAGCACGGCGCGATGCATGGTGTTCTCCAGCTCGCGCACGTTGCCGCGCCAGTGGTGCTTCTCCAGGCAGCGCAGCGCCTCCTCGGTCAGGACCGGCAGCGGCACGCCGTTGGCCTCGGCGTACTTGGCGAGGAAGTGCTCGGCCAGCAGGGCGACGTCCTGGCCGCGTTCGCGCAGGGGCGGCAGCTCGATGGTGACGACGTTGAGGCGGAAGAAGAGGTCCTCCCGGAAGCGGCCCTCGCGGACTTCCTCCTCGAGGTCGCGGTTCGAGGTCGCCAGCAGCCGGATGTCGACCCGGATCGGCTGGGTGCCGCCGACCCGGTCGATCTCGCGCTCCTGGATCGCGCGCAGCAGCTTGGCCTGCAGGCGGGGGTGCATCTCCGAGATCTCGTCGAGCAGCAGGGTGCCGCCGTTGGCCTCCTCGAACTTGCCGACCCGCCGGGCGATGGCGCCGGTGAAGGCGCCCTTCTCGTGCCCGAAGAGCTCGGACTCCAGCAGGTTCTCGGGGATCGCGGCGCAGTTGACCGAGACGAAGGTCTGCTTGGCGCGCTTGGACTTCTCGTGGATGTAGCGCGCCATGACCTCCTTGCCGGTCCCGGATTCACCGGTGATCAGGACGCTGGCATCGGCGCCGGCGACCTGCTCGGCCAGGCGCAGCAGCTCTTTCATCCTCCGGTCGCGGGTCAGGAAGGCGGTCGATTCCTCCGCAACCGCGGCCAGCACCGCAGCGATCAGCTCGGGATCGGGCGGCAGCGGCACGTATTCCTGGGCGCCGGCCCGGATCGCCTTGACTGCAGCGCCGGAATCGGTGCCGATGCCGCAGGCGACCACCGGGATCGAGATCCGCTCGGCCTTGAGGCTGTCGATCATGCTGCCGACGTCCAGGCGGATGTCGATCATCAGCAGGTCGGCGCCCTGCCCGGCGCGCAGCAGCGACAGGGCCGTCGCGATGTCGTCAGCGTGCGCCACCTTGGCGCCGCGATCGAGCGCGATCTTGCCCGCTGTGGTGATGTGGCCCTCGAGTGTGCCGACGATTAGAAGCCGCATCTTCTCAGTCTCCAGATATCAAAGGCTCAGTCGAAGTCGCCGATCCGCTGGTCGGGCGGCAGCAGGGTGTTCATCAGGATCTCGAGCCGCCGCGGGTTCTCCTGCCGCGCGATCGAGACGGCGCCCAGGGCGTAGAGCTGGTGGACCAGGGACTCGACCCCGGAGTTGCGCTCCAGCTTCCCGGCCAGGGGCAGGAAGACCATGTTGGCCAGGATCGCGCCGTAGAAGGTGGTCAGCAGCGCCACCGCCATGGCCGGCCCGATCGACTCCGGGTCCTCCAGGTTGCCCAGCATCTGCACCAGGCCGATCAGGGTGCCGATCAGGCCCATCGCCGGGCAGACCTCGCCGGCGCGCCGCAGGACGCCGGCCGCTTTGCTGTGGCGGGCGGCCATGGCCTGGACCTCGGCGTTCAGGACCTGCTCGATCTGGTCGGCCGGGGTGCCGTCGACCGCCAGGCGCAGGGAGCGGAACAGGAAGGGGTGGTCCTCCAGGTTGCGCAGGACCCGTTGCAGCGACAGCACGCCGTGGCGCCGGGCCTGCTTGGCCAGAAGCAGCACCTGATCGGCGGCGGCGCTCGGATCCTGGGCGTTGTAGAGCACCGCTTTGAGCATCACGCCCTGGGCCCGGACCACCTCGCCGAGCGAGAAGGAGATCGTGGTCACCAGGAAGCTGCCGCCGAGCACGATCAGCAGCGCCGGCGCGTCCACGAAGGCGCCCGGAGAGCCGCCGAGGGTCATAGCGGTCACGATCATGGCGAAGGCGCCAAGCACGCCGCCCAGGGTCGCGAAGTCGACGCTGGTGCCGCTCGGCAGGTCGTCGAGCCTGACCATGGGCGGTGCCTTGCCGCCGGTGCTGCTGAGATTGGCCATGACCGCTGCGCGCCCCGTGCCCTACGCCGCTAGGAGCGGTCCATCTTGATGATCTCGGTCATGGTCACGCCGAGCCGGTCTTCGACCACGACCACCTCGCCGCGCGCGACCAGGCGGTTGTTGACGTAGATGTCGACCGCCTCGCCGACCTTGCGGTCCAGCTCGACCACCGCGCCGCGGCCCAGCTTCAGCAGCTGCGCGACCTGCATGTTGGCCTTGCCGAGCACGGCAGAGACTTGAACCGGTATGTCGTAGACGGCTTCCAAGTCTTTGGCGTTGGCGGGAATCTTGCTTCCGTCAGACAAGTCAACTTCCCTTGACTCCGCGCCCTCGGCGGGTGGGCTGCCGTCGAGCTCGGCCAAGTCGAGGCTGCCGTCGGCGCCGTTCGCGTCTTGCTGTGTGTCGTCGTCAGCCATGGGAGCTGCCCTCCGTCACGGGGGTTGTCGGGTTCACGCTGTCGGCCTCCTGCGGGGCCGTGGGCCCGGCCCGGCCGAGCAGGACCTTCGAACGGGCGATCGCCGCGTCCATCTCGGTCAGCAGGCGTTCGCTGTCGCGCTGGGCGCCGCCGTCGGCCCATTCGACCAGCGCGTCGCTGGCGGCCAGCTTGTCGTCGGCGATGACCACCACCTTGCCCTCGTAGGCCCGCTGCGCCGTGACCGCATCGATCCGGGCGGTGATCGCCTCGATCTGCGCGGGCGCGACGCGGACCACGATGCGCGGCTCGTCCCTGACCCGGGTCAGGCAGTCGCCGATCAGGGCCTCGACCTCGCCCAGGCCCGCGCTCTCGGCGAGCACCGGGAAGAGCTTCCGCAGCATCAGGCCGGTGGCCTCGGTCGCCTCCTCGGCGAGCCGCCGCTCGGTCGCGGTCCACTCCCGGAGCAGCGCCTCCAGGGAGTCGCCGACCCTTTGCTCGCTGCGGACCAGGGCTTCCTCGGCCTGCAGGCGGGCGTCCCGGAGCGCGGCCTCGCGTCCGGCGGCGACGCCCTCGTCCCGGGCCCGCTCCAGGTCCTCCTCGCCGAACTGGGGCGCCGGCGGCTCGCCGCCCGGCGGCTCCATGACCAGCTTCCCGCCGGCAGCGTCGAAGGAGGTGTCGAAGAGAAAGGGCTTCTGGCTTAATCCGGCGCTCACGCTCGCTGCTCCCGATCAGTAGACAAGGTCGTCCTCGCCCTTGTTGTCGGCGATGATGATCTCCTCCTTGTCGGCGAGGTCCTTCGCGGTCTGGACCAGGTACATCTGGGCCTCGTCGACGTCGCGCAGCCGGACCGGCCCCATGGCCTCCATGTCCTCGCGCAGGATCTTGGCCGCGCGTTCCGACATGTTGGAGAAGAACAGCTCGCGCAGGGTCTCGGAGGCGCCCTTGAGGGCGATCCCGAGCTTGTCGTTCTCGATGTTGCGCAGCAGGGTCTGGACGCCGCTGGGGTCCAGCTTGCCGAGGTCCTCGAAGGTGAACATCAGGGCCCGGATCTTCTCCGAGGACTCCGGGCTGCGCTCCTCCAAGGCCGAGAAGAAGCGGCCCTCGACGCTGCGGTCCAGGAAGTTGAAGATCTCGGCCATCTGCTCGTGGGCGTCGCGTCGGCTGGTCCGCGCCAGGTTGGACATGAACTCGGTGCGCAGGGTGCGCTCGACGTTGTCCAGCACGTCCTTCTGGACCGCCTCCATGCGCAGCATCCGCATCACCACTTCCATGGCGAACGGCTCGGGCAGCTGGGCCAGGACCGCGGCGGCGTGGTCGGCGCGGATCCGCGACAGGACGACGGCGACGGTCTGCGGGTACTCGTTCTTGAGGTAGTTGGCCAGGACCGTCTCGTTGACGTTGCCCAGCTTGTCCCACATGGTCCGGCCGGCGGGACCGCGGATCTCCTCCATGATCGAGTCGACCTTCTCGCGGTCCAGGACCCGGCTCAGCAGGCGCTCGGTGGTCTCCATGTTGCCGACCAAGGAGCCGGTGCTGGAGATCTGGTCGGCGAAGTCGACGAAGAGGCGCTCGACGACGTCGGAGCTGACCATGCCCAGGGTCGCCATGACCTGGGACAGCTCCTTGATCTCCTCGTCGTCCATCAGGGAGAAGAGGTTGCTGGCGCCCTCTTCGCCGAGGGCCATCAGCAGGATCCCGGCCTTCTCGGGACCGCTGAGCGAGCGGTAGTCTTCCCTGGCGCCGCGCATGTCTCTCTGCTCCTCCGGTCCCGCTCAGGCCTGCTCGAAGAGCCAGGAGCGGATGATCGACACCGCCTCTTCCGGGTGCTTGTCGACGATCTCGCCGATCTTCTTCATCGAGGACTCGCGCACCCGGCCCTCGACCATGTTGAGGTCGATCATCCGCTCGAGCTCGGCGTGGCTTTCCTGCGCCGGCGACGGCGGGCTGCCGCCCGGCCCCTCGAGAGCCGGCGTGCCGGCGGCGGCGAGGGCCTGAACGGCGCCGGCCTCGCCCTGGGCCAGGGCGGGGTTGACACCGCCCGGCAGGGCCGCGACCGGCTCCTCGGCCTGCGATTCCAGGAGGCGCCCCATCAGCGGGCGGATCACGAAGAGCAGAGCGAGGATGGCGATCAGGCCGAGGACGCCGAGCTCGACGATCCGCAGCAGGGCGCCTTGGCTCAGTCCGAAGAAGTCCCAGATCGGCGAGCCCGCCTCGCCGGCCTCGAGGTCGGCGAAGGGCATGGTGACGATCTCGATCACGTCGCCGCGCTCCTGGTCGAAACCGATCGCCGAGCGGGCCAGGGCGGCCAGCTGGTCCAGCTCCTGCTGGGGCCGCGGCGTGTAGACCGCCTCGCCGGCCTCGTTGGTCGCGGTCGCGCCGTTGACCAGGATCGCGACCGAGAGCCGGCGGACCACGCCACTCTCCCGGACGTGGGTCTTGACCACCTTGGAGATCTCGAAGTTGACCGTTTCCTCGACCCGCTGGGATTGGCTCTGGCTGTTGGTCTGGCCCTCGGCGCCAAGGTCGGTGTCCGGCAGGTTGGTGCCGACGGTCACCGGCTCCGGCCCCTCGCTGTCCTGGTTGCTGCTCGACTCCTCGACGGTCTGGGTCGAGCGTACGACCTGGCCGTCGGGGTCGTAGGTCTCCGAGTTCTCGGTGATCCGGTCGAAGTCCATGTCGGCCGAGACCTGGACCCGGACGTTGCCCGGGCCGAGCGAGCGCTCGAGCAGGGATTCCGCGGTCCGCGCCAGGCGGCGCTCGTAGGCCAGGCGCAGGTCCTCGGCGTTGGAGCTGGCGCCGGCCTCGCCGGTCGCGTCGTTGCCGGCGGCCAGGAGCGCGCCGCGGTCGTCGACGATGGAGACCATGCCGGGGGCAAGCCCGGGGACCCCGGCGGCGACCATGTGCTGGATCGCCAGGGTCTGGCGCCGGTCCAGCTCGCCGCCGCGCAGGGAAAGGACGATCGAGGCGCTGGGCTGCTCGCGCTCGCGGGAGAAGAGCTGGCGGCGCGGCAGCACCAGGTGGACCCGGGCCTTGTCGACCAGCCCGAGGGAGGCGATGCTGCGCGCCAGCTCGCCCTCGAGCGCGCGCAGGTGGTTGATGTCCTGCACAAAGCGCGTGGTGCCGAAGCCTTCGGAGCGGTCGAAGATCTCGTAGCCCACCGAGCCGCCGCTGGGCAGGCCCTGCTCGGCCATGGCCAGGCGCAGGCGCGCGACCTGGTCGCCGGGCACCAGGATACGGCTGCCGTCGGGCGAGACGTCGTAGGGGACCTTGAGCTGCTCCAGCCGGGTCACGATCTCGCCGCTGTCCTGGGCCGGAAGCCCGCCGTAGAGCAGGGCCAAGTTCGGGCTCGCGACCCGTCCGGTGAGGAAGACGAAGAAGGCCAGGGTGGCGGCGCCGACCAGCCCGAGGATCGCCAGGCGGGCGGGGCCCAAACTGCGGAGGGTGTCGAACAGTGCCGTCACGCGCTGCGATCTCTTACGCTGATAGAGCTAGGTCCTTCGGGAAGATCTTGGCTCTTCCGTAACTCAACCCTTCGACATAAGCCGACAGGCGGAGTAGGCCTAACTTACTGCGCTGACGGTAAAATCTCGGTTAACATGGGCAAGAATTGCCTATCCGGCCGGAAAAAATTGCCGGTTCGAGACGGGGCAAAATTCTCAATTTGTATGAATTTTTACTTAATGCGATGGGGGTGGTGTACCGCGGAATTTGGAGCTTGGCGCCAGTTCGAAGTAGAAGTCCGCGATTTACTGCTGTAGGTGAAGTCGTTTCGCCCGGCTGTTCTCAGTCGGAGTCGCCTTGACCGGCGCCGGCGAGGGCCAGGGCCTCTTCTTCCTCGTGCGGGCGGCGGTACTGCTGCAGCCGGGTCGTGCGCAGGCCGCGCATGCCGTGGGCGTCGATCAGACGCTGCCACGAGAGGAACTCCTCGACCGAGAGCTTGTAGCGCTTGCAGGCGTCCTCGAGGCTGATCAAGCCAGTCCTTACGCCCGCCACAACCTCGGCCTTGCGCCGCACCACCCAACGCTTGGTGTTGGGGGGCGGGAGGTCGTCGATGGTCATCGGCTTGCCGGCCGGTCCCATCGCCGTGTTCGACCTACCTGGACGAGTCATCTCCATTTTGGCTCCAAAATCAAAAAGCCGCCAAATCCTGATCCCGGAAGCTACGACTGCGGCTTTAAAAAATCCCTAAACTCAGTGACTAAGCTGGCTGACAAATCTTTACCTAATGTAAATAAGGGTTAAACTATTTGCGCCGTCGGCGAAAATTTCAAATAATAAGCCGACGGCGCAAGTATTTACCGATGATCTATTTTATCGGCGGATCCGAATCAGCTCCTCCAGCATCTCATCGGCCGTGGTGATGATCTTGGCGTTCGCCGAATATGCCCTTTGGGTGACGATCATGTTCGTGAACTCGTCGGCCAGATCGACCGTCGAGGCCTCGAGGGAAGAGGAGGAGACCGAGCCGGCGGCGCCGGTGTTGGCCTCCAGCAGGATCACGTTGCCCGAGCCGTCGGTCTCGATGTAGGCGTTGCCGTCGCGCAACTCCAGGCTGTTGGGGGCCGGGAAGACCGCCAGCGGCAGCTTGTAGATGGCCTGCTGCTGGCCGTTGTCGAAGAGCGCGGTGACGATGCCGTCGTTGTCGATGTTGACCCCGGTGAAGTTGCCGAAGCGGACTCCGTCCTGGTTGATGAAGGAGATCGCGAAGTTGCCGGCGAACTGGGTGATGCCGTCGGTCTGGCCCAGGGTGCCGAGGTTGGTCGAGATCGTGCTGGGCGCCGAGGTGGTGGCGGTCCAGGTGATGTCGATGTCCGGGAAGGTGATAGCGCTGGGGGTGCCGAAACCGTCGAAGGCGATGGAGCGGGCGACCGGACCGGCCACGGTGCCGCTGACCGCGCCAGTCGAGGCCAGGGTCGGGTCGTTGACCGTGATGTCCCATTCCGGCGTGGCCGAGTCGTAGACAAAGTCGACCTGCAGGTTGTGGGCGTTGCCCAGTGCATCGAAGATCTGGGCGGTGATGGAGTGGGTCTCGCCGTTGGCCGCCGTCGAGGGCAGGTTGGCGCCCAGGGACATTGCGGTCGTCGGCACCGCGTTGCCCGAGAGCGAGGAGACGTTCACCGTCTGGGTGCTGGACAGGACGCTGGGGGTCGCGGGCAGGGCGCCGGTGGTCGGATCCAGCGGCCAGCCCTGCAGGTAGTAGCCGCCGGAGTTGATCAGGTCGCCGTTCTCGTCGGTGGTGAACTGGCCGGCCCGGGTATAGAGGTAGTCGTTGCCGGGCCCCGGCGCCGCCGCCTCGTTGACCACGTAGAAGCCGTTGCCAACGATCGCGACGTCGGTCACCGAGGTGGTCGACTGCAGCAGGCCCTGGGCGTCGGCGGACTGCACCGGACGGGACTGCACGCCGCCTGGCGAGTGCAGGGTCTGGGACCCCGACTGGGTGACCAGGGTCGAGAAGCTGGTCCGCAGGCCCTTGTAGCCGACGGTGTTCACGTTGGCGATGTTGTCCGAGATCATGCCGATCGCCTGGCTCTGGGCGGTCAGCCCGGAGACGCCGGCGAACATGGCGCCGAAGATGCTCATGTCATTGCTCCCTCGTTCCGCCGGCGGGACGTCCCTGCGTCTCCGCCGCGCTGTCTTGGCTCAGATCGGCTTCTGCCTGGTGAATTCAGCTCTGGTTGCCCGCCGCGCTCTCGGTGACGGAGACCACCTTGTCGATGGGTATCTTGAGGCCGTTCAGCGAGAGCACGACCTGGCCGTCGAGGATCTCGACCCCGGTCACGCGGCCGAGCGTGCCCTGCGCCACGGAAAGCGGCGCGTCGTCGCCGTCCACGGCGGTGACCATGGCCCGGTAGACGCCGTCGGGCAGCGGGCTGCCGCCGTCGTCGGTGCCGTCCCAGTCCAGGCGGTGCAGGCCCGGCTCGGTCTCGCCGCCAAGAGTCCGGACGACCAGGCCGCTTTCGTCCTGGATCTGGATCGTGGTGCGCGCGGCCGTGGCGCTCAGGGCGTAGGTCAGGGTCGCCTGGCCGCCGTCGAGCGAAAGGAACTCGCTCTCGGCCTCGACGCTGCGCCCGATGTAGCTGGCGGCGCTGGTCAGCTGGTTGCCCAGCTGCAGGTCGATCATCTGCTCCAGCCGGTCGTTGGTCTTGATCGACTGCTCGACCTCGGTGAAGGCGACCAGCTGCTGGGTGAACTCGTTGGTGTCCATCGGCGACAGGGGATCCTGGTTCTGCAGCTGGGTGGTCAGCAGCAGCAGGAAGTTGTCGAAGGTCTCGGCCAGGCTCGCGGAATCCGCTGCCGCCTGCTGGCCGGTCTGGCTCGCCGCGCCGGTGGCGCCGTTGATCTCCATGGGTCCTCGCTCCTCTCTCGTCCGTCAGGGGCCGCGCCGTCAGATCCGGATGTCGAGCCGACCGTCGCCGGCCGACCAGGTGAGGGTCAGGCTCTGCTCGAGCTCATCGGCGTCGGCCTGTCGTCCGGCCGCTCCCGGCCGCTCCCGGCTTTGCTCCTCGGCGGCCTGGAAGGGCTCGCCCTGCTGGTCCTGCAGCGAAAAGCTGAGGCTGCCCGACTCGGTCTTCAGCCCGGCGTCCTGCAGGGCCCGTTCCAGGCCGCGCAGGTCGCGCTGCATCAGGTCCAGGGTCTCGGCGCGCTCCGCGGTGATCAGGGCGCGCACATGGCCGTCCTCGGCGATCTCGAGGCGGACCTGGACCCGGCCCAGCTCGGCCGGGTGCAGGCGGATCGAGATGCGGTCGTTGCCGGCGGCCACGGCGCGGCGGATCTGGACCGCGACCTGCTCGTTGGCGCCGCCGCGGGCCTCGGCCGCCGCCCCGCGCAGCAGGCCGGCGAAGTCGCCGGGGGCGGCCGCCGCAGGCGTGGCCGCCAGGCTCGGACGCAGGCCGCCGGCGCCGCCCGGGTCGACGCCAAGGGGATCGCCCGGCGCGGCGGCCACGGGGTCGACGGCGAGGCTCAGCAGGGTGTCCTTCGAAAGCGCCGCCGCGGCCGGCGCCGTGAGGGCGGCGCCGGTGGCCTCGGCCGTCGCGGCCGCTGTGCGGGCCTGTCCGCCCGTCGCAGCGGTGCCGCTTGCCCCCTTGAGGCCGCTCGACGCCGCCTTGGACCCGGCACCGCCGGCGGCGGAGGCCGCTGAGGCCTGGGCGACCTTCACGGCGAGCGCCGCCTGGCCCGGGAGATCGGGCCCGGCCCTCCGATCAGCTTCGGCAAGCCTGGAGGGATCGTTCGCGGCGCCGGCCGGGGCCTTGGCTTCGGCTTGGCTTGCCGCGGCCGCGATCGCCGGGCGGAGATCGCCGCCGCGCGCCGCCTCAGGCCGTCCGGTCGCTTGCGAGGCGGCCGGACCGCCCGGCGGCCCGCTTTGCTCTGTCCCGGGCCCGGCGGTGGTCGCGGGCGCCAGCGGCGCTGCGGCGAGAGGCCGTTGCGCCTCCGGGCCTCCGGCGCGACCGAGCGCCGGCGCCGTGCCGGCCTCCGCGGCGGGCGCCGGAGCGGGCTGGCGCGCCGTCTGCCCGGCAGGATCGGGCGGCGGGGGTACCGGGTCGTCGCCGGGCGCGCGCTCGGCGGACGGCAGCGGACGGCCCTTGCCGGGCGCTTCGGCCGGGTCTCGGCGCTCGGCCGGGTCGTGCCGGCCGCCGGTCTCGGCCCCTGCGAGCGGCGCCTCCGGCCCCTCGCTGAGGATCAGGTCGAAGAGCCCGAGGGGACCGCCGGTCGCGTCCTGCGCGGCGCGGCCGTCCTGCCGGGGAGAATGATCGACGGGGAGTGCTTCCATCTTGGGCTACCGGATCCTGGTCTTTCCTACTTGGAACCGTCCCTGGATCTGCAAGCGGTGGGCCATCCGGATCTCGCGCCGTAACTGGCTGATTCCAATGGAATTGTCTCGCGACGAGAGGCCCTCGAACCGGGCCGGCCGCGGCTTTCTGCCGGGGCGCCGCGGCAAGAGCTGCCCGCGGCGGCAAAGTCTGCCGGGAGCTCAGGCCGGGGCCGGCAGGCGCGCCGCGGCGTCGGCGTGGGGGCGCTCCAGGAACGTCAGGATCGCCCGCGCGACCCTCTGGCAGCCGCGGCCGTCGTAGAGGGCGAGGGCGCGGCGGCGCATCTTGCCCAGACGCCCGGGGTCGTTGCGCAGCCCGAGCAGTCCGGAAAGGATGGCCGCGGTCGGGACCCTGCCGAAGCGGCCGAGGTAGGCGATCACGCCCTCGGCCTCCAGGGCCTGCCCGCGCAGCTCGTGGAAGCGGGTCAGGCCGAGGTTCAGGCTCGGCACCCCCAGGGTCAGGGCCTCGTCGGTGAGCCCGCCCAGGCCGAAGATGCCGAGGGAAGCGGCGGCCAGGCGCCGGGGGAAGTCGGCCGGATCGACCGCCAGGGTGAAGTGCCGCGGCCGCCGGGCGACCAGGGCGCGCAGGCGCGCCAAGTGGGGATTCAGCGCTCCGGCGACCGCGGTGACCGGAAAGTCGACCCTCGGGTCGGCAACCAGAGCCTCCAGGACCGGAACGGTCATGCCGTCCCGGTCGATGCCGCCCAGGCAGACCAGGCAGGAGAAGCGATCCGGCGGCGGCGCCTCGGCGGTCGGCCGCAGGTCGGTGAAGCGGCGGGCGATGAGGGCGTAGCGGGGACCGCGGTGCCAGGGCCCGGGCCGGGCGTCGGCCGGGGCCGGTTCGGGGTCGGCCGCGGTGTTGTTGAAGGTCAGGTCGGCGTAGTGCTTGGCGACCCCGCGGGCCGCCAGGTTGATGACCGGGCCGCGCCGTCGATAGAGGGCGATCAGGTCGCGGTCGGCGCCGTTGAGGTCGAGGATGGTGGCGTCGGGCGGGAAGGCCTCCAGGCCGTCGGCCTCGCGCTCGACGCGATGGCAGGCGAAGCCGAGGTCGCGGACGATGTCGAAGGTCGCCTCGGGCCCGCGCAGCGCGAAGCGGATCTCGGCCGCCGGCGCGTCCTCGCGCAGGGCTTCGGCCAGGGCGAGGCAGCGGGTGGCATGGCCCAGCCCCTCGGCCGGGCCGCGGTGGCCGCCGTCGAGCTCGCCGCCGAGGTTGAGCCGGAACAGCAGCCGCATGGCGCCTCGGCCCCTGCCGCCCTAGCCCGCCTGGAGGTCGGTCAAGGCCACGGGGCTGCCGCCCGTGACCGGCCGCTGCAGGGTCCGGCCGAGCAGCTCCGGCAGGGCGCAGGGCGCGACCGCGTGGCTCGGCCGCAAGGGGATGAGGTGCGCGGCCTCGATCCGGGTCCCGGCCGCCAGGTCGCCGGTCCAGTAGAGGCCGCGGCGGGCGGTCTCGCGGCGCGCCAGCTCGGCCTCGCTGCGCTCCAGGCGGCCGTCGCCGAGGATGGCCGGGACCTGGCGCAGGGCGCCGACGATCCGGGTCAGGCTCTCCGGGGTCTCGGACATGGCGTGGTCGTAGCCGGGCAGGGCCCGGTCGGTGGTGAAGTGCTTCTCCAGCGCGACCGCGCCCAGGCCGGCCGCCAGAAGGGCGATGGCCGGCGACTCGCGGGAATGGTCGGAGAGCCCGACCGGCAGGCCGAAGGCCTGGCGCAGAGTCTCGATGGCACGCAGGTTGGCGGCCTCGGGCGGCGTCGGGTAGAGCGCGACGCAGTGCATCAGGACGATCTGGTCGTTGCCGGCCGCGCGCGCGGCCTCGACCGCACGCTCGACCTCGCCCAGGCGGCCGAAGCCGGTCGAGATGATCACCGGCCTGCCGTAGCCGGCGACCTGGGCGATCAGGGGCAGGTTGGTCAGGTCGCAGGAGGCGATCTTGAAGCAGGGCACGCCGACGGCGGCCAGGGTCTCGGCGCTGCCGGCGTCGAGCGGGGTTGAAAAGAACTCGACGCCGGCGCTCCCTGCCGCAGCGCTCAGCTCCGGATACCAGTGATCCGGAACTTCATAACGGCGGCGCTCGTCCAGCCCTGGAACCCGGTCGGAGAGGAAGGCCTCGGTCCGGAAGGACTGGAACTTCACCGCGTCGACGCCGCAGGCGGCCGCGGCCTCGATCATGGCCAGGGCGAGGTCGAGCTCGCCGTTGTGGTTCATGCCGATCTCGGCGATGACGAAGACCGGTTCGCCGGAACCGACCCGGCGGCTGCCGATCGTGAGACCTTTAGGCGTCATGCGTAGGCTTCCCTGCTTCCGCCTTCGGTTGCCGTCGCGCCCGGGACGGCGGCGCGCCTGGCCGCCGCCAGGATCTCTGGCACCGCCCAGTCGGCGGCGGGACGCGCCGGCAGCAGGGCGAGCATCGCGTCCAGGCGGGCCAGGTCCTCGGGCGTGTCGACGCAGAGGTCGAGCTCCGGGGCCCGCCATTCCAGCGGCGTGATCGCCGGTGCCCAGGCGAAGCCCGAGCCTTCCTGGAAGACGGCGCCGGTGATGGATTCCCGCTGCGCGGCGGCCGTGACCTCGCGGTCGAGCCGGTCCAGCGCCGCGGCGGTCAGGACCTCGGCGCCCAGCCCGACCGGCAGGCCGGTGTAGCCGTTCTTGCCGGTCACGCAGTCGGCGTCCTGCAGGACGATCTGATCGAGCGCGCTGTCGATGACCTCGGCCGAGAGCAGGGGGCTGTCGCCGTTGGCCTTGACCACCAGGCCGGCGCCCTCCGCGCGGGCGGCGGCGGCGCAGCGGCCCAGCACGTCGTCGACGGCGCCGCGGTGGCAGGGCAGGCCGAGCCCGGCCGCGGCCTCCGCCAGGCCGTCGTCGCAGGCGCGCTCGGTCGTCGCCAGGACGATCCGGTCGAGGCGCCGGGCCTGGCCGAGGCGGGCGGCCAGGATCTCGATCAGCGGCCGGCCCGCCAGGGGCCTCAGATGCTTGTTAGGCAGCCGTCGAGAGTCCGTTCGCAGCGGCACGATCGCGATCACGCGCGTCATCTTCCCTCTCTCCTGTCAGAAGTTCCCTGATGGTCGCATAGGCCTCGCGCGCGCCGCGCTGCGAGGGAATGGTCACCCGGTAGGGCGTGGCGATGCCGGCGAAGGCCTCGGCCATGACCGCCTCGCAGGCCTGGCGGGCATCCTCGAGCAACTCGACCCGGATCCCGGTCCGGGCCCGGAAGACCGAATAGGCCAGGTGGAAGTGGCTCTGCTCGAATTCCAGGATCGAGGCCAGGCTGGTGACCAGCATGTCGTGGTCGATCGGCTCGGCCCGCACCGGCTGATCGCAGTCCGAGGCCCGTTGCAGCAACAGGACGTGGTCGATCGGCTTGGGCGTGGTGTCCATGACCTGGTCGTAGAGCTCGTAGGGCGAGATCCGCATCCGGGCCTGGCCCTCCATGACCTGGAGGGTCTCCTGATTAAGGTCGAACTCGCCCCGCTTGGCCCGGCTGACGAAGCGGACCAGGGCGGCGAAGTCGGGCGGCACCTCGTCGAGCATCTCCGGGAACTGGTCGAAGTTGTAGTACAGCAGGTTGAGGCGCTTGGGCAGGCAGCGGAAGCGGCCGTCGCGCTGGACCACGCTCCAGTCGTCGGCGATGTACTCCGCGCCGTTCTGCAGGAACTGCAGCAGCAGGTTGGTCTTGCCGACGTTGCGCCAGGCCGGGCAGAGCACGCCCTCGCCGTTGATGCGGAAGGCCGAGGAATGGCAGAACACGGCACTCCGGCGCAGCAGCTGGAAGTGGGTCATGTACTCCATGATGATGGCGAAGAAATGCGGGTTGAAATCGACGTCGCAGGTCGCCCGCCACTTGCCGTCGCGCGCCGCCGCGAAATCGACCCGGAAGACGTGGTACTGGGGGTCGTGCAGGAAGACGCCGTGATCGTCGTAGGAGACCGGCGCCCGGATGTGCACGGAGTCGTCGGGGCTGGAGCGGTCGTCAACGAACTCGATCTCGATGTCGACGGCCCTGTCCGGCAGCTCCGGGATCTCGAAGGCGCCGTACTCCGATTTCACGTAGTCGACGATCGTGCTGGCCTTGCCGCCGAGCGCGACCCCGATCTCGCCGAGGATGTTCAGATACATGTTTCGACTAGCTCCTTCACGTCGGCCAGCCGCCAGTCCAGGGGCAGCGAAAGCCGGTACCAAGGCCTGTCGGAGAGAAGCGGCGCCCCTTCGCCAGGAGCCCCGCCGGGGCGGCGGGGACCGCCGGGACAGGAGCCGGCGGCGGGCAGCAGCGGCAGGGCCGCGAGGAAGGACTGCTCCGGGAACTCGCCCAGATAGGCGTGCAGGCCGGCGAGGGCCCGCAGGGCGACTTCGGAGTCCAGGGGCTCGCAGGACAGGGCCGCGCCGTTGACGACCAGGAAGCAGGCGGCGGGTGCGGCGTGCAGGCAAATGTCCTCGGGCGCGAGGCTCAGGTGGTGCTTGCCGTAGACCGTGGTCCCGTCCGGCGGCGTCAGCCCGAGCCGGGCGAGCGCAGCCGGGTCGAGGCGCAGCACCTCGGGGAAGCCGTAGACCGCCTTCGGGTCGGCGAGCAGGAAGTTGTCGGTCATGAAGCGGTAGCCGGCCTGCCGCGCCAGGAAGGCCGCCAGGCTCGACTTGCCGACGCCGTTGAGGCCGCAGAAGACCAGGGCCCGGTCGGCCCCGGCGCGGTCGCGGACGGCGAGGGCGCTGGCGTGGAGCAGGCCCAGTCCCTGGCGCGCGGCCAGGCAATGGAACAGCGGGAAGTGCAGGGCCCAGCGCAGGCTGCGCTGGTGGTTGCGGGCGCGCAGGTCGGGGTCGCGCTCCCGCTCCAGGTCGAAGTGGTAGGCCAGGACCTCGAAGCCGCCGTCGCGCCGGGGCGTGACCAGGGCCGAGAAGCCGAAGGCGTTCTCCCAGTAAAGGCTCTCGGAATCGATATGGAGGCCCATGCCGAGCCGGCTCATCGCTGGCTTGCGGGCCCGGGCCACCGCCCCGGCCTCGGGGCCGAAGCGGACCGCGACGTCCGGCCGGGCCGCGGGGGCGCCGAGGAAGGCCCGGTAGTTCCGGGCCGCGAAGGCCGCGAAATCCGGATCCTCGCTGTCGAGCCGCAGGGTGACGCCGTGGCAGCAGGCATCGAGCCGCGACTCGCCGGCCCCGGGGCCGCGCAGGGCCTCCGCGGGTCTGACTCCGGCGCCCGGCCCGGCCGGCCGGGGGGCGGAATCTAGGTCGAATCGCAGAGCGGTATCAGACATTTGGGTAAGGCTGCTGCCAAAAGATTTAATTTGACCTAAATCCGACGCAAAGGCCGTGCCATGCCGAAGGTCGGCGCTATGACTAAAAGCGGATGAGTTTTGGGCTAAGCCGCTGATTCTTAGACCTTCCGTCCTAGGAAAGATTTTCCGCTGGGCGAAAACTGCCGCCCGCAAAGCGGCAAGAATTGCCGGGCAGGGCCACCGAGGTCGCAGGGGAGGCCAGGGATTCCGCAGTCTTGGCCGCCTCGCGCCGGTGGCACGGAAGCTGCATTCCTGATACGGGGAGGCCAGGCAGGCCCGCCCCATTGGACGGCAGGACGCCGTCGTCACGCGGCAGGTAGCCGCACCCCTCTCCTGGCGGTTTCATCGGAGCACAGCCTGAAGCGCGGCCGGGTCGGCGCCCGGCTCGGCGCGTCGGCCCTTCTGCGTAGAGGCTGGCAAGGCAGGTTTCGGTTTCGGGGCTCTGGATCTGCGCTAGACGGAAATTCCGCCGCCCGGCGGCGGTGTGCCCTGGGAGCCGGCCGGGCCGGGCTCCTGCGCGGCCGGGCCGCCCTGGGCGGTCACCTCGGCCAGGAGCCCAGCGGCGATCTGGCGGTTGATGTTGATCAGGACGTCGAAGCCCTTGGGCTCCGGGTTGGCCAGCAGCCGCACAGTGTGCTTGTCGACGAAGTTGCAGAGATCCAGCATGTTCTTGCGGACCTCCGGCGGCAGCGGGCAGTCGGCCTGGGTGACCTCGGCCTGGAAGATGGTCCAGAGCCGCCAGTTCAGGCGCGCCGTCTCCTTCATCGCCGTGACGTCCTCCGGGGTCTTCTGGACCTCGGCCATGCGGCGGGCGGACTCCAGCAGGGCCCGGCCCTCGGTCTCCCGGGGCGAGCCGCCCTGGCCCAGGGTCCCGCCGTAGGACTTCGCCGCCGAGTCATTCGGCATGCTGCAGGATCCCGGCTTCGTGCTCGATCAGCTTCTGGCAGGCCTTTAGCCCGGCGTAGAGCTGGTCAGCGTCCAGCCGGCGGCGGATCTCCGCGGCCAGCGCCTCGGCGCTGGGCGCCGCCTGCAAGTAGTCGCCCAGCAGCCGGTCGAACTCCTCGACGAAGGCCGCGCGGCGGTCGGGGAAGAGATAGGCGCACTGCAGGGCCAGATAGACCCGGGAGGCCGGGGTCCCGGCGTCCTCCGCGGTGAGGATGTCCTTCTGGCGGAGGATGTGCGCCTGATTCTCGAAGACGAGGCTGGCGACGTCGCCGTCGTTCTTGACGACCGCGCCGTTCACGATCAGCTTCTCGCCCTTGCCGAGGGTCAGCTTCAGGGGCATGAGGATTACCCTAAAGGTTTGGTATAAATCTGATAAATCAGACTTTTTGATTAAAATAAAATTAACCCACACCAAGTTGGATAGGCCTTTCCAGCTTCATAGAGTAACTCTTTCTAACTAGTTAGCGTTTGAGAGGCGATATGGGCGCCGAGGCGCAGCCCGCACGGACCGGGCCCCGGAAACCCCAGCCCGGCCTGCCTTCGGGGCCGGTGCAGGACGCGGAGGGGGAGGCTTCTGAGGCCCGCCTCGCCGCAAACCTGGCCGCCTTGCAGGACTGGGCGCCGAACCTTCGGGCCCAGTTATCCGGCCTGTCCGAGATCCACTCCGAGCTCCTGACCGACCCCGACGGCGGCCTCGACATCGCCTTCCTGGGCCAGCGCTTCTACCAGACCGATGCCCGGGCCCATGCCGAGGCGCAGGTCGCGCGCTTCTTCCGGTCGCCGACCCGCAACCTGCTGAACGAGCCGGATCCCGAAAGCCTCAAGGGCGGGATCGGCGACTTCTGCCGGCGGGTCACGTCCCGCCTGGCCGAGGCCGGGATCGCCTACGACAAGGTGCTGCGCCGCGAGGAAACCCATTTCCTGCTGGTCCTGGGCGTCGGGCTCGGCCTGCATCTTCCGGAGCTTCTGGCGCGCAGCCAGTGCCGCTGCCTGGTGCTGATCGAGCCGACGCTGGAAAACCTCGCGCACTCGCTCCGGGTCCTCGACTGGGCGGGCCTGCTCGCCGCGGCCGCCGAACGCGAGGTGGAGGTCGTCTTCATCACCGAGCGCGATCCCACCGACATCGCCCAGAAGGCGCTTGCGGCGATCCGCGGCAACAATCCGGTGCTGATCGACGGCCTCTACCTCTTCGAACACTATCCCTCGGCGATCCTTCAGCAGGCCGCTGCGCAGCTGAAGCGCGAGCTCTACTCGGCAATCCGCGGCCTCGGCTTCTTCGAGGACGAGGAGGTCATGGCCCGCAACGCGGTCGCCAACCTCGACCGGCCCAGGCTGCGCCTGATCGACCAGCCGCAGCCCTCGCTCGACACGCCGCTGTTCATCGTCGGTTCCGGACCTTCGCTGGAGCAGGAGCTCGATTTCCTCGAGGGCGCCGCCGGGCGGGTCGCGGTCATGTCGATCGGCAC
Organism: Kiloniellales bacterium; assembly: GCA_030066685.1. Lineage (NCBI taxonomy): Bacteria > Pseudomonadati > Pseudomonadota > Alphaproteobacteria > Rhodospirillales > Kiloniellales bacterium. The sequence continues at coordinate 48,417 of JASJBF010000018.1, forward strand.
CACGCTCAGAATCCTGCTGGAGCGCGGCATCCGCCCCGACTTCCACATCGAGCTGGAGAACTCGGAGAACTGCGCGCGCTCGGTCGAGGCCACCGCGGCCGAGTTCGGCACCGCCGGCATCACCCTGATCGCCGCGCTCTCGGTCGACCGCCGCACGTCCGACTGCTTCGAAGCGCCGGTCTTCTTCCTGCGCGAGGAGAACACCGGCACCGTGCTTCTGGGTCAGCCGGTCATGCCCCTGTCGCCCTCCGGGCCGACGGTCGCCAACGCCGGCCTCAGCGCCGCGATCCGCCTCGGTTTCCGGGAGATCTACCTCTTCGGGGTCGACATGGGCTCCCGCGAGCACGGCCGCTACCACGCCGAGGGCTCGGTCTTCTCGACCGGTCTGCTGCCCGAGAACCGCCGGGCGCACCAGCGCTTCGCCGGCAACTTCGGCGGCGAGGCCTGGGGCGAGGCGGTGCTCAACTGGTCGCGCCTCTACCTGGAGGCCGTGCTGCGTATGTACGCCGGGATCACGGTCTACAACTGCAGCGACGGCGTCCGGATCGAGGGCGCGATCCCCAAGGTCTCCCGGGCGATCGAGCTGCCCGGACGGCCCCTCGACCGGGCCGCCCTGCTTCGAGGCGTCGAGACCGGGCTGGCCGGCTTCGACAAGGCCGGGCTGGCGTCGATCTGCGGCGCCGGCCTTGCCAGGGCCCGGGAGGACTCGGTCGTCGAACGTCTGATCGCCTGCCTGCGCGCGGCCGAGGCCGGCGACCTCGAGGACGGCGAATGGGTCTACGAGGTCTTCCGCCTGCTGCGCGCCGAGACCGCGGCGCGCAGCCTGACCGGATCCTTCGTCAAGGGCTCGGTGACCATGATCCTCGGCTGCGCCCTCTGGTACGACAAGCGGTTGCGCGACCGCTCGCAGCTCGGCGCCTTCCGCCGCATCGCCCTGCAGGAGGCCATCGCCGCCCTGGAGGACTTCCGCAGCCGGCTCGACCGGATCTTCGCGGACGCCGAACGGGTGCTGACGGCTTCCGAAGCGTGAGACCGAGACGGCTTCAGGGCTCACGATACACGGTGAGTTCGAAGCCCTCGTCCAGCGTCGGCGGCTGGAAGTAGCCGGTGATCAGATCGTAATCGGCCGCGCTCGGGGCGAAGTCGTGGGCGCCCGCGGCGTTCCGTCGCTGCAGCCGGGCCTTGCAGAGGCTGTCCGGGAGGTCGAGGTAGTGCAGCCGATTCGCCGCGCCAGCGGCCTCGAAGAGGCCGCGCATCCAGGTCCGGCGCGCGACCGTGTTGGCCTGGAAGTCCAGGACCACGGACAGCCCGGCGCCCAGCAGCGAGACCACGTGGTCGCCCATCACTTGCTGCAGGCGCCCGGAGCATCGGACATAGTCATCGAGTGAGAGGATCTCGCCGGGGTAGAGCCGCGAAAGCCAGGCATCTTCGCTGATCAGAAGTGTGTCCGCTTCCGAGGCCAGCCGACGGGCCAGGGTCGATTTGCCGGCGGCGATCTTGCCGCAGAGGAGATGCAGGGTTGGGTCGCGACGGGGCATCGGCGCTCCACCTCGTCTTCCGTGGGAGGGTCTTCCGTGGATGGGCGCCGGCGCGGCGCCCGATCCGAACGAGCAGCAAGGGTCCCGGCCTAGCCCGGGCGCGTAATTCGGATCCCGCCCTCGCGGAGGCGAAGGGCTGCTGTCGGATGCGCGTCAATGTCCCATGAAATAGAGCCTCTCGCGCCGGAAGACAAAGTAAGCGGTCGTGGTGCGACGCCGAGGGCGTCAGAAGGAGAGATCTGCGCTTGCCGAGGCGGGTTCAGCCGCCGCGTTCTTCCCAGGCCTTGAAGAGCGCCGCATAGGCAGCTTCCAGGGAACGCGTGAAACCCTGGACGTCGGCCAGGGGCGAGGCCTCGGACTCGGCGCGCAGGGCCTGGCGCAACGCCGCCAGGGCGGCGCGGTCGCGGGTCAGGCGGAAGGCGATCTCACCGAGTGCCGCCGGGTCCGTCGCGATCCACTCCGCCCGGCCGGCCAGGGTCAGCACGCTGGCCGCGCGCCGCGCCACCGGTGTGGTCCCGGCCAGGGCCAGGACCGGCACGCCCATCCAGAGCGCCCGGCAGACCTCGACCGCGCTCTCCGCTGCGCCCCAGTCGAGGGCGAGGTCGACGTGGGCGTAGAAGTCGAACTCGGTGCGGAAGTTGTCGGCGTGGTTCACGATGTCGCAGCGCTGCCGCAGGCCGAGGTGCGAGACGCAGTCCAAGACCCGGGCGATGCAGCTCTGGTCCTGGTTATGCCGGTTGCAGATCAGCAGGCGCGCGCCGGGCACCCGGGCCAGGGCCGCGGCCCAGGCGCCGACCGTCGCCGTGTCGATATGGCGCAGGTCGCCTTGCACCCCGAAGGTGACCTGGCCGCTCTGCGCCGCCGGCAGCTGCCCCGGCTCGGGCAGGAGGGCGAGCGGCCGGTAGGCGAGCTGGCCCGGCGCGAGGCGCAGGGGCGGCGCGTCGTCGGGCGCGCAAGCGTCGTCCTCCGGCCAGGCGACGCCGTCGGTCAGGACGCGGTCGAAGCCACCGGCGTCCGGTGGGACAAGATTGACGAGCCAGGCGAGGGCCACGGGCGCCGGCCGCCGGGCCAAGAGCAACGGCCGGCCGCCCGGTGCCTGGCCGGAGAGGTCGACAGCGATGTCGATCTCGTCGCCCTGGAGGATCTGCCAGGCGGTCTCGTCGTCGATGCGGTCGAGATCGGTCCAGCGGTGGGCGGCCCGCATCAGCCGCTCGGTCACGGCGTCCGCGCGGCCGCCGTCGGCATAGCAGTGGGCCTCGACCTTCGCCGTGTCGTGGCTGCGCAGGACCGGCTCGAAGAAGCGCATCAGGTCGCAGTCGCGGAAGCTGCCACAGAGGTAGCCGACCCGCAACGGACGCTCGTCGCGCCAGGGCGCCCGCCGCGGCGCTGGGCGCGGCTCCAGCTGGGCGTGACGCCGGTACCAGTCGCGCTGGGCCTCGGCCAGGGTCGCGGCCGCCGCCGGCCGCCGGGCCAGGTGGTCGAGCAGCCGGGCGTGCAGACGGGCGTCGTCGGGCGCGCCGGCGCAGGCGCTGCCATGGCAGGCCTCGGCCTCCTCGTGGCGGCCGGCCAGGTCCAGGGCCAGGGCGAGTTGGCTGAGATCGGCGGCCGCCGGAACATCGAGGTGCAGCAGGGCGTGGGCGGCGGCGATGGCGCGCTCGGCGCGGCCGCTCTCCCGGCAGAGGTCCCTCAGGAGGCGCAGGCTCTCGGGATCGCCGGGGGTCAGCTCGAGCTGGGTCTCGCAGTCGGCGATCGCCGCCTCGGTCTCGCCCAGGCGCTGTTGGCGCCGGGCGCGCTTGAGATAGAGGTCGGGCCGGCCCTGCCGGAGATTGCCGAAGAAGGAGCCGAGCCGCGGCGGCAGCAGGCCTTCGATCTCACCGTGCGGCTCGAGGATAGTGCCGAGCTTGGCGTAGTAGAGGCTCTCCTGGACCCGGCCCAGCTTGGCGTTGATCGCGGCCAGGGCCTCGGCCGCCTCCTGGAGCTCCGGGTTCGCCTCGTGGGCTCGCTCCATCAGCTTGATGGCTTGGACCGGCTCGTCCAGGTCGAAGCTGACGAGGCCCAGGAGGTAGAGCGCCTCGGCGCAGTCGGGGGTCTCGCGCAGCAGCCCCTCGCAGATCACGATGGCTTCGTCGTGGCGGCCCCAGTCGAGGCGCTCGATCGCCTCTCGGACTGCGGCGAGGCTGCTGCTGGTCTCTGCTGTCGTCATGCTGGCCGGCATCCTGCGGCAGCGTGGTTAACGCTGTGTTACCCGGAAGGTGGCGGCGTGGCGGGCCGGACCGGAGACGGGCCCAGCCGCCGCGCCGTCGAGCTCGCCGCCTACTGGAAGAGCCGCAGTATCGACTGCTCGGCCTGGCCGGCGAAGGACAGGGCGCCGATGCCGAGCTGCTGGCGGGTCTGCAGGGCCACCAGGTTGGCGCCTTCCTCGTTGATGTCCGCGAGGGTCAGCTTGCCGGCCCCTTCCTCGTGATCGTTGACGTAGCGCTCGGTGAAGTCGAGCCGGGCCTGGAGCAGGGCGACGTTGGAGCCGATCGACTGGGCGCGGCCCCGGAGGGTCGAGAGCGCGGCGTCGATCTCGGTCAGGCGGGCGTCGATCACCGTGCTCAGCGAGAAGCTGCCCGCGGTGGTCACGTTGAGGCCGGCGGTGGTCAGGTCGAAGCCCTGGACCACCAGCTTGCTGACGGTGTCGGTCGAAAAGGCGATCTCGAGCTGGGACGCCGTGCTGTTGACCAGGTTCGTGCCCTGGTAGCTCGCGTCGTTGGCCAGGTTGGTGATCTGGCCGAGCAGCTCGTCGAACTGGGTCTTGATGGCCGAGAGCTGGTTGCCCGAGGCGGTTTTGGCGCTGATCGCCAGGCCCTTCATCTGCCGGACCAGGGTGTCGATGGACTCGATCGCGTTGAGGGCCGTGGTGATCGAGGATATCCCCTGGTCGATCCCGCTCTTCCTTTCCCCAAGGTCGAGCGCGCGGTCGTTGAGCGCCTTGGCCTCGAAGAAGGCCGTGGCGTCGTCGATCGGCGAGGCCACGGCGAGGCCGGTCGCCAGGCGCTCCTGGGTCCGGTTGATGAGGTCCTGGGTTCGGTTGAGGGCCAGCAGGTTGGTCCGCACCGCTGACGACAGGGTGATATCGTTGGCCATCTTCTTGTCTCCGTTTCTACTGCGCCCGCCCCCTACTGGAGCGGCTTCTGACGGAGCAGGAGCAATGGCTGTGCCAAAATTTATCTCAATTTTATCAGATTGTTACATGTGCGATGCCCGGTCCCGGGACGAAGTCTGCCGGCCCACAGCGGAAGGCTTTGCCACCTTCGGGAAAAATTTACCCAGAGGGCCGGCACCGACCTGGACTCGGGTCTGAGGGCCAAGACGCCCGCCCCTCCGTCTGCTCGGCAGGCTTAGTTCCTTCTTAACCATTTAACCATAAGACCGAAGATGTGTTCTCTCAATAAATAGCCCATGAGATGTAAAGCTCGAGCACAGTGGAAAAGATCTTGCCGCAACGCGAAGCCTTTGCCCTCGAGGCCTGTTTTGACCGCCTCTGGCCGCTTCACCGCAGCATCACGGGCGCCGGTGTTCGTGCCACCCTGGACATCCTGGCCGAGATCATGCCCCACGCCCGCCTCGAGGTGCCGAGCGGCACGGAGGTGCTGGACTGGACCGTGCCCAAGGAATGGGTCGCACGGCAGGCCTATCTGATCCGCCCGGACGGCCGACGCATCTGCGATATCGGGGACAACAATCTTCATCTGGTCAACTATTCGATACCCTTCCGCGGACGGCTGCGGCTCGACGAGCTGCAGGCGCATCTGCACAGCCTTCCCGAGCTGCCCGAGGCGGTTCCCTACGTCACCAGCTATTACGCGCCGCGCTGGGGCTTCTGCCTGTCGCATGCGGAGCGCGAGGCCCTGCCGGATGGCGACTACGAGATCGTGGTCGACACCGATCTCGTGGACGGCGCGCTCAGCATCGCCGAGGCCGTTCTGCCCGGGGAGGATACGGACGAGGTGCTGCTGTCGAGCTATACCTGCCACCCCTCCTTGGCCAACAACGAGCTCTGTGGACCGCTGGTTCTGAGCTTTCTGTATCGGCGCCTGGCCGCCTGGCCCAAGCGGCGGCTGACCTATCGCTTTCTGCTCTTGCCCGAGACCATCGGCAGCATCGCCTATCTGGCACTGCACGGAGGGCACCTGGTCCAAAACCTGGTCGCCGGATACGTCGTGACCTGCGTCGGCACGGCGGAGCCCTTCGTCTACAAGCGAAGCCGGCAGGGCGGCAGCCTGGCGGACCGGGCCGCGGCGGCGGTGCTGGCCGAACGCACCGGCGAGCGGCATCGGATCGCCAACTTTCGCCCCGACCGCGGGGGCGACGAGCGACAGTACAACGCGCCCGGCTTTGGCCTCCCGGTCGGCAGTCTGATGCGCAGCCCGTCCAGCAGCTACCCGGAGTATCACACCTCCCTGGACAACAAGGATCTGATCTCCTTCGAGGCGATGGAGGAGACACTCGACGTCTATGAGGCCATCTGCCGCGCGCTCGATGGCAACCGGCGCTACCTCAACCTGGCCCCCTTTGGCGAGCCACAACTGGGGCGGCGCGGGCTCTACGGCACGCTGGGGGACCGCCGGCGGCCGGTGGAGCGCAGCGCCCTGATGTGGCTCCTCAGCGACGGCGACGGTAACCACGACCTGCTCGACATCGCGGCACGCAGCGGCCTCGGTCCCGAGCTGCTGATCTCCGCGGCGGAGCGCTTGGTGGATGCCGGGCTCCTGCGGTCGCTGGCAAACGGCGAGAGTGCTCGCCTGCCGGAGCCGCCAGCCACGTTGGAAGGCCGCCGCGATGCCGCTGCCTGAGACCGGTTTTGAAGATCTTGTCGCCCATCTCCGGACGCTCGGCCTCAGGAAGGGAGACGACATCGTGGTGCACGGCCACCTCGTCGGCTTCGGCCGCATCGAGGGCGGTGCCGCGACGCTCGACCGGGCTCTGCGGGCGGTGATCGGGGAAGGGGCCACCATCGCGGTCCCGACCTATACCTTTCGCTGCGACCCCGAAGCCCCCTTCGATCCCCAGGCCACCCCATCACAGGGCATGGGCGTGTTCTCCGAGCACCTGCGCAAGCAGCCTCAGGTCCGGCGGAGCTGGTGTCCTTTGCACAGCCACGCGGCCAAGGGGCCGAAGGCGTCCTTGCTGCGCGAAGGCCTGTTCACCGCGTCCTTTGGTCCGGGCTCGGACTTCGAGGTCTTCTACGAGGCAGGCTTTCGCCTGCTGACCCTGGGCTGTGCCTTTCTCAAGGGGGCGAGCTACGTCCACCATGTCGAGGCGGTTGCGAAGGTGCCGTATCGCGAATGGCGCGAGCTGCCACGGCGCATCGTGCTCGAGGACGGCCGCCTGGCCGAGGGAGTTTGCCGATACTACCTGCGCAAGGACCGCGGCGTCGTCGAGAACTTCACCGTGGTCGGCGCCGCCCTGGAAGCTGCGGGCCAGCTTCGCCGCGCGTGCTGTCCGCTCGGCGGCTCGACCCTCTGCGACCTGACAGCGGTACATGAAACCACGCTGAAGCTGTTGCGCGCCGATCCCTATGCCGTGGTGACGTCGACACGATGAGCCCGTCACCCGACCTTCCGCTCAACCGGTTCCTGGACTTCGCCGAGAGTCACCCTCGGCATCCCGCGGTCGAGGCGGAGGGCCGGAGGGTCCACTACGGCGAACTGGCGATCTTGGTCCGCCGCCTGGCTCGGAGCTTCGCCGCCGTGAAGCCACAGCCCCGGGTTCTGATCCATCTTCCCCAAGCTCATCGGGCCTACGCCGCGATGCTGGGCGCGCTCATGGCCGGGGGCTGCTACGCGCCCAACAATCTTTCCGCCCCGCCGGCACGGCAGGCCATGACCGTGAATCTCTTCGAGCCCGATCTCGTGGTCACCGAAGCTTCCGCCTGGACCGGTTTTCCCGGCGGCTCGCCGGCCTGCCCGATCGTCGACGTCGATACCTTGACGGCACCGGCGCTGGACGCGCCCCTGGAGGCTGGGGAGCTTGCCTACGTGATGTTCACCTCGGGGTCCACCGGCCGGCCCAAGGGGGTGATGATCCCGCGTGAAGCGCTGGCGAACTACGCGGCCTGGGCTTGGCGGGCGATGGCGGTGACGCCCGAGGATCGTTGGTCCCAGCATCCCAACATCGCCTTCGACCTGAGCGTGCTCGACGTCTACGGCGCCCTGGGCGCGGGCGCGACGCTTTGCCCCTTGAGCGGCGCGCGGGACCGTTTGATGCCGGGCGATGCCGTCCGGCGCTTGGGCCTGACGCTGTGGAACTCGGTGCCAAGCGTCGTCGATCTCATGCGTCGAGGCGGCCAACTGACCACGGATAACCTTGCGTCCCTGCGTCTGATGACCTTCTGCGGCGAGCCCCTGACCCAAGACCAGCTGGAGGCGATCTTCGCGGCACGTCCCGACATGGTCGTTCACAACACCTATGGACCGACCGAGGCCACGGTCTCCTGCACGCTGCTGCGTCTCACCTCGTCGAGCTACCGGCAAGCGGTGGTGCAGAACGTCGCCCTGGGCGAAGCCATAGATGGAATGACCCTGACCCTGGCCCCAAGTCCGGCCGGCAGCGCGGGGTCCGACGAAGGGGAGATCTGGCTGTCCGGACCGCAGGTGGCGCTGGGCTACTGGCGGGACCCTAGGGCGACCGCGGCCGCCTTCGGCGAGGTCCGGCGGCAGGGGCGGGTCGAGCGGCTCTATCGGACCGGCGATCTCGGCCGCCGCTGCGACGGACAGCTCTACTTCCAGCGCCGCCTGGACCAGCAGGTAAAGGTGGCCGGTCACCGGGTCGAGCTGGGCGCGGTCGATGCGGCGCTCAGGGACTCCGGCGTGCTGGCCGCCTGCACGGTGCAGATCGACGGAGAACTGCATGCGTTCGTGGTCGATCCGGAGGACCGGGTCGAGCCGGAAGCCCTGCGCCGGGCCTTGGCCGAGCGCCTTGCGGCCTACGAAGTTCCCAAGGCCATTCATCTCGTTGATGCCTTGCCGCTGAGCGCCAACGACAAGATCGACAGCGGCGCCCTGATCGCCGCCTACCGCCGGCGGGGCCGGCCCGAGGGCCGACCCGAGGAGATACCTGTTCATGGATCTGATTGAACCTCGCAGTCTGGTCGCCGAGGCGCTGGACTGCACGCCGGATAGCCTGGAAGCCGAGGCGGCGCTGGGCCGGCACCCGAATTGGGACAGCTTCGGCCATCTCAACCTCATGATTGCGCTGGAACAGCACTACGGCGTCGCGATCACGGACGAAACGGTCGAGCGCTACGCCACGCTGGGCGCCGTCACCGCACGTTTCAACGAACTGAGGAGCCAGACATGACGGCAGAACAGGCCAGGATATCGCCGCCCGCTGGGGACGCAGGGGAGGGATTTGACAGCCGCTGGGAGTCGGCGGTCTATGGCGCCGGGCGGCACCTCAACCTCTATCCCCATTCGGCCGTCGTCTCTTTCGTCCTGCGCCAATACGCCGCGGTGCTGCAACGGGCGGAGGTTCGGATTCTCGAGGTCGGCTGCGGCGCCGGCAACAACGTCTGGTTCCTCGCTCGCGAAGGCTTCACTGCCGCCGGGATCGACGGGTCGCACACCGCCATCGACTTCGCCCGCGAGCGCTTCGCGCGGGACGGCTTGACGGCCGAGCTGGTGACCGGCGACTTTCAGAGCCTGCCCTGGGGTGACGAGAGCTTCGATTGCGTCATCGATCGCGGCTCGATCACCCACAACCGCCGGGCCGTCATCGCGCGGACCCTGGACGAGGTATCCCGTGTCCTGAAGCCCGGCGGGGGCTTTCTCTCGATGATCTACGGCACCGGGCATCCGGCGCGCCATTTCGGCAGGCCGCTCGGCGACGGCGCGTTCAGCGACTTCTCCGACGGCTACTTCGCCGACATCGCTCTGACCTTCTTTGCCCGCGACGCCGACATCGACGAGCTCTACAGGAGCCGCTTCTCGATCCAAAGCAAGGAGCTGGAGGTGATCGAGGACCATCAGCATGGCGGCGGTTGCGTCAAGGCGATGTGGCATCTCGGCTGCCGCAAGCCGCTCGCCGGATGAGCGCGGTGACGAGGCCGGCCGGCGCCGGCGAGCGCTGGGCCGTCGTTGGCGGCGGCTTCCGTGGCATCGTTGCGGCCAAGCTCCTGCGTGAGGCGGGCTGCGAGGTGACGCTGATCGAGCGCATGGGGAGCCTCGGTGGGATCCTCCACGCGGAGGAATGGCAAGGGCTCTACCTGGACAAGGGCTGCCACTACTTCGACAACGCCGACGATAGGGTGACGCGGGCGCTGCTGGAGATCCTGGAAGACAGGGTCGTGCCCGTCACCCCGCGACTGGCGACCCGCCTGAACGGCCGGATCAGTCAGGGGGTCGCCCTGGTTGATTTCTCCCGGCAGGAGGCCGACTTGCGGCGGCGCATCGCCGAGGAGTTGAAGCAGGTGGCCGGGGAGCCCGACCACGGAGCCGGCACCTTGGCGGCGGCCTTGATGCGGCGCTTTGGCGCCACGGCCGGTGCCGTGGCCTCGGCGGCGGCCCGGAAGGCCTTCGCCATCGCGCCGGAGGCCCTGGACGCTTCGGCGCTGTGGACTTCGCCCTTTGTCCGGATCAGGCCGGACGTCGACAAAGCGTCTCGAAGCCTCAAGGAGATAGCGGGGCTGGATGGACGCCTGGCGGTAAGCTCGCTCGACGACCACTTCCGTTTCGCTCCCGGAGTCACGGGCTATCGGCATCGATTCTTCTATCCCGCCGGATGCGGCCTGCGCAGCTTCTGCGATGCTGCCGCGGCGCACCTCGAAGGGCTCGGGGTCGATCTCGTCCTGGGGCGCGGCCTGGCCGGACTAGATGCCGATGCCCACGGCGTCCGCCTCGAGCTTCAGGACGGCGAGACGCTCCCGGCCGATCGCCTGCTTTGGACGCTGGACCTCGGTCCGCTCGCGGGGCTGGTTCTTGGCGAGGACCCCCTGTCGGCATTGATTCACCGGACGCCGATGGTGCTCTTCCACTTTCTCCTGCCGGCCGCGGCGCCGCCGGCCTTCACCTACTACTATGATTTCGATCCGGACAGCCTGGTCTACCGGGCATCGGCGCCAGGCTTCTATGGCCGGCAAAGCAACGCGCAGGGGCAGAGCTACCTCGCTGTCGAAGTCGTGGTGCCGCAGGACCATGCGGTCTGGCGAGATCCGGAAAGCGCCGCGCCCCGGGTTTGGAGCGAGCTTTGTGCCTCGGGCTTCACCGACGTTCCAGCACCCTTGGCGGTCAAGATCACCAAGACCCCGGTATCCTTCAAGAACCCCAGGTTGGGCTATGGCGCCGCGTTGCAGAAAACGCTGGAGCACCTTGTAGCGGCCGGCCAGGAGCGGATCTCCTGGTCGGATCCCGGCTTGATGAAAAAGAACGACATCCTCCGCGAAGTCGCTGCTTTGATCGGCGGCGGTTCATCTCCACGGCGCTTGGCCGGCTAGCGCACGTCCCGATCAGACGCGTTCGCGTCTGGCCGGGAGTCGTGCGCTGATACCTTGAGGTTAGGGCATGACATCCGGCCAGATGGATCGCAGAGCGATCCCATCTGATCGGATAATGTGCTGTATCAAACAAGAAAAATGGGGGCGCCGAAGCGCCCCCATGAGAGGTCTCTCTCAGACTGGCTTGCCGGTTTACCGGAACAGGGCCAGCACGCCCTGCTCGGACTGGCCGGCGAAGGCCAAGGCCTGGATGCCGAGCTGCTGACGGGTCTGGAGGGCCACCAGGTTGGCGCCTTCCTCGTTGAGATCCGCCAGGGTCAGCTTGCCGGCGCCCTCTTCCAGAACGTTGACGTAACGCTCCGTGAAGTCCAGACGGGTCTGGAGCAGGGCGACGTTCGAACCCAGGGTCGAGGCGTTGCCTCGAAGGGTCGTGATGTCGGCGTCGATCTCGTTCAGGGCATTGTCGATGTTTGTCGAGACCGAGAAGTTTGCCGCCGACGCCACGGTCAGCCCCGTCACCGCCGTACCCTGGTCGATGCGGATATCGACGCCGCTGATGCTCAGGCTCGAGCTAGTACTGGTGCTGAACTCGACGGTGAGCGAGTTTGCCGTGCTGTTGACCAGGTTCAGGCCCTGGAACTCGGCGTCGTTTGCCAGGTTCGTGATCTGAGTCCGCAGTTCGTTGAACTGGGTCACGATCGAGCTCAGCTGCGAGCCGGTCGCCGACTTGGCCTGGATCGCCAGACCTTTCAGCTGGCGCAGGACCGAGTCGACCGCCTCGATGGCCTCGAGGGCCGTCGAGACCGAGCTGATCGCCTGATCGATCTCGCTCTTCCGGCCTTCAAGGTCGACCGCGCGATCGCTCAGCGACTTCGACTCGAAGAACGCCGTCGCATCGTCGATCGGGCTGGCAACCTTCAGACCCGTGGACAAACGGCTCTGGGTCCGGTCGATCAGGCCGCTGGTTTCGTTGAGAGACAGCAGGTTCGTACGAATCGCTGCCGAAAGGGTGACTTCTGCCATGTTTCGTCTCCATTCTGAAGCGTGTCTGTCGAGGCCGTTCTAGCCCCGGGGCTTCTTGCCCCACCCGCTCTCTGGCAACCGGCGTGCCAAGTTCGGAAATCCCAGCGATTTGCGTAAAATTCGATGCAAGTTTTTCCTAAATTATCCAATTATTTATCATGAAATAGGAAGAATATGCCTAGCCATAGGGAATAATCTTCCGGCATGGGGCAAATATTGCCCATATATCCGTAAAGATATTACTTCACGGACTCGGGGCTATCGCGAAGGTTATAGGAGGGTGGCGGCTCAGACGAAGAGGTTCAGGACCGAGCCCGGCGCCGGCTGCTGGTCCAGGCTCAGGTTGTCGGTCAGGAACTGGGTGACGTTCTGCGAGCCCTCGAAGCCCAGCGAGATGATGCTGAGCGTCCGGCTCGCCTGCTCGCGCAGCTCGTTGATCTCGTCCAGGCGCTTCTGGCGCTCTTCGGTCTCGATGGAGTCGATCTGCCGCTGCACCTCGGCCTGCTGGCGCTGGATCGCGGTCAGGGTATTGAAGGCGTCGTCGTCGTTGATCTCCAGGACCGCGAGGGTCCCGTTCAGGGTGGTCGAGACGCCGTCGATGGCGTCCTGAACGGCCTGGATGTCGCCGGCGGTGGCGAAGCCGTTGGTGGCGATCGCCGCCAGGTCCGCCTGGACCTGCGGCTTGGTCTGCAGCAGCCCGTCGTCGACGCCGATCAGGGCGAAGGGCTGGGTCTGGAGCTTCTCGACCAGGGCCACGGCCTCGGCCAGCTTGGCGTCGAACTCGGCGAGCGTGCCGGGGTCGGTCAGGTCGCGGGCCTCGGCCAGGGCGTCGAGGATGTCGAGGGTGGTGGTGCGGTTGTTGGTGACCGTGTCGCGGTAGGTCTCGATCTCGGGCAGCCGGTTCTCCAGCTGGCTGAGCTTGACCCGCAGGGTCGCGGTCTTGCCGAGGAAGAGGTCTTCGCTCTGCAGCTCGGCAATCTGGCTGTCCAGGCGGTCCAGGACCGCGTTCTGGGCGGCGTTGAAGCTCAGCTCGAAGGCCGGGCGGGCGGCCGCCTGCGCCAGTCCGGCGAAGGACCGGGCGAAGTTGAAGCTCTGGACGCCTGCCGAGGTGATCGGAATCATGGGTCTACCTGACCTTCTCGCCTGAAGCTTTATCGAACATTCGGCTTAAGATTGGCCTAATGGCATAAGCGGCGCCTCGGCCTAGATGTACTCGAGCAGGGAGAGCGACTGCAGCCGGGCCAGGGTGGTGAAGGAGGCCTCCAGAACGAATTGGTCGTTCTGGAGCTTCAGCAGGACTTCGTTCCTGTCGATGTTCTCGATGTCGGTGATCGTGCCCTCGACGAAGGCGTCGAAGCTGGTCAGGCGCTCGCGGGTCTGGTCCAGGGTGACCCGCGCGGCGTTGACTCGGACCCGCAGACCGTCGAGGCCATCGATGCCGTCCGAGGAATCGGTTCCCAGAATGCTGTTCAGCATGTTGCGGGCCTGGACGATGACCTCGCGGGCGAAGGGGTCCCGGGAATCGGCGTTAGGCAGATTGGCGACCGCGTCCAGGGCGGTGATCAGCTGCTGGATCTCGATGGCGTCGGCGCGGGCCTCGATCTCGACCGTGGTCGAATCGTCGACCCGAGCGGCCTGCAGCGCGAAGTCGCCCTGGTAGTAGTCGAGCTTAGGATTGGCCAGCATCTGCGCCGAGTTCAGGCGGTCGACGTAGTAGTCCCAGAGCGCCGGGTCCTCGGCGACGAACTCGCTCAGAGTCGGGTTGTCGAGGTCGGCGGGCAGCGGGCCGGCCGGCGCGACGCCGTTCTTGTCGAAGTAGATCTGCTCGTAGAAGGAGCCGGCGGCGAAGGGCAGGGTGTTGCCCTGGACGTCCTCGTAGTAGGCCTCGTAGAAGGTGCTGTCGACGGTGACGGCGTCGCTCTCGATCAGGCCGACCGGCCGGTAGGCCGGCGGGTCCAGGGAGACCGGCCGGGTGTCGCTGCGGGTGCCGCCGAAGAGGTAGCGGTTGCCGTCGCGGCTGTTGAGGACGTCGAGCACCAGCTGCCGGGTGTTGGCGGCCAGGGTCGCCAGGTCGCCCTCGAAGGCGGCCGGGCTGGTCAGGGCCGAATCCAGAATGTCGCGCATGTCCCTGGCCGCGCTGTCCAGGGTCTCCAGGCCCAGGTCGACCAGCTGGATGCGCTGGTCCTGGATCTGGATGTTGGCGAGGAACTGCTCGGTGCGGGTCCGGGCGGACTCCAGCGAGATCAGCCGCGCGCTGTCCTTGGCGATTCCGGCGTAGTCCTGCGATTTCTTGTCGGTCGCGATCTGGACCTGGGCGTCGTAGGTCCGGGCCTGGACGTTGAGCACCTGCTGCAGGATCAGCTGCTGCTGGGCGAAGGGCGCGATGCGGGTCATCTCAAGGACTCCTAACGGACGGCGTCGAGCAGGGTGTCGAGCAGTTCCGACACCACCGTGGTGATCCGCGCCGAGGCGGCGTAGGTGTTCTGCAGGACCACGATGTTGGCGAGCTCCTCGTCCAGGTTGACTTGGCTGAGCGAGGCGGCCTGGTTCTCCAGCGCCAGCTGGAAGCCCTCGCCGAGGTCGAGGTCGGACTTGGCGGCGTTGGTCAGGGCGGCGCTGCCGGCGACGATGCCGGCGCCGTAGCCCTCCAGGGTGAGCTGCACGGCCGAAAGCCCGCCGGCGGCGGCGAAGGCCACGTCGCTGGTGAAGAGGCTGCCCAGGGCGGCGGCGATGTCGCCGGTACCGGCGCTGATCCCGATGTCGCCCACCGCCAGGCCGGCGGCGTCGCTCAGCTCGCCCCGGGCGAGCAGGTCCGGGTTGGCCTGGATGTCCTGGCGCAGCGCCAGCCGGCCGGCGGTGCCGGGCAGGCCGGGCCGGAGGTTCGACTGCAGGGTCAGGGGGCCGGAATCCGACAGGAAGAAGTTGTCGCCGTCGTTGTCGATGATCTGCAGGCGGAAGCCCTCGGCCTCGCGGACCACGCTGGCGGTGACGTTGGCGCCGCCCAGGGCGCCGGTGATCGCGGTCGCGATGTCGGTCAGGCTGTCGCCGGCGGCGTAGGCGACGTTGGTGGTCGCGCCGGCGATGTCGAAGGACAGGGTGCCGGCCAGACCCAGGGCCGCAGTGTCGCTGGCCAGGCGGTCGCTGGCGTAGAGGTCGTAGTCGAGTCCGTCGTCCAGCAGGTTGTTGAGGCCGAGGAAGTGGCCCAGGCCGGTGCCGCTGCTGCCGGTGGTGACCAAGCTGTCGAGCTCGTTGGTCGCGATCCGGTTGGCGCCGGTGCCGGCGATCACGACCTGGCCGCTGGCGTTGAGGCTCGCCGTGGCGTTGGCCATGGCGTCGATCTGGGTCACCAGCTGACCGATGTTGGGCGGCGCCAGGGCGGCGAGATCGATGTCCAGGGTCTCGACCACGACCCCGGCGCCGTCCAGGACGCTGACCCGGAAGTTGCCGCTCATCGCCGGGGCGTCGGTCGCGGCCAGGCTGCGCAGGCCGGTCAGGCTGGCCGGCGGCGGGTAGGCGGTGCCGTCGTTGTGCAGGGCGCTGACCTGGTCGCGCAGGACCTCGGCCAGGCGGTCGATCTGGGCCTGGAGGTCGACCAGGGAGTCGTCGCGGACCTCGAGCAGGGCGGCCAGGCGGCCCTCGCGCAGCTCGTCGGTGATGTCCAGGCTGGTGGCGCCGTAGAGCACGCCGGTCAGGCCGCTCTGGTGTGTGGTCGCGGCCGAGACCTGGGCGGCCGGGGTGTGGCTGAGCGGCACCGGCTGGTTGTCGAGCAGGGTCCGCCCGCCCCGGGTCATGATTACGACTTCGCCCGTTGTGCGCTCGAAGTACTGGATGTCGATGTCCTCGGCCAGCTCCTTTATCAGCTGGTCGCGCTGGTCCTGCAGGTCTGGGGCGGTGTCGCCGCCGGCCGTGGCGCGCTCGATCTTCTGGTTGAGCTCGGAGATGTCGCCCAGGCGCTGGTTGATCCGGTCGACGGTGCGGCCGATCTCCCGGTCGGCCTCGCTGCGCATCTGCTGCAGATTGTCGGTCAGCAGGTTGAGCTGTCCGGCGGTCCGCTGCGCCTCCAGCACGGCGGCGCTGCGGGTCGCCGGGCTGTCCGGAGTCACCGCCAGGGCGTCGAAGGCGGAGCCCAGCTCGGATAGTCGGTGGCTGATCGAGGAGTTGCTGTCCAGGGTGCCGAAGAGGCCCTGGGTCCGGGTCATGTAGTCCTCCTTGACCCGGTGGCCGCCGAGCTGGGAGATGTGCTCGCGCAGCTCGCGGACCAGGGCGTCGTTCACCGTCCGCGAGACGTCGCCCAGCCGGACCCCCGAGGAACGGCCGTCGAGGACCTGGTTGTTCAGGGCCACCGTCTTGCGGCTGTAGCCCGGCGTGTTGACGTTGGCGATGTTGCCCGAGGTGATCTGGAACTGCGCCTGCACCGCGTTGAGGGAGGAGACGGCGGAGAGCAGGCTGGCGGTCAGGGACATGGCGGTTCTCCCGGCCCGAGGGGCTCAGCCGCGCGGCCCTAGAGGACCTGGTCCAGGGAGACCGCGACCGGGGCCTTGTCGGCCTCGGCCTCGACCGCCCGGCCGTCGGCGTGATAGCAGGCCGAACGCGGGCGCTGCTCCTGCACGGCGCGGGCGATGCCGGACATCAGCCGGGTGTGGGCTTCGATCCCGGCGCGCAGGGCGACGGCGTTGGCCTCGGTGGCGCGGGCCAGGCGCTCGGCGGCGGCGCGCAGGGCGGCCCGCCGGGCTTCGCCCATCTCGGCCACCGCCTCGGGGCGCTCGCCGAGGCCCCGGAGCAGGGTCTCGTAGTCGGCCGCCAGGGCTTTCTTGTCCGCCTGCAGGCGCTCGACCTGGGCGATCTCGAAGGCCTGGAGCAGGCCGACCTCGGCCTCGATCACCTCGGAGAGGCGTCCGGCCGCGTCGGTCATCCGCTCGGCGAGCTCCGCGGGCGTGAGCTCAGGACGGCCGCCGGTCTCGGCGGCGGCGTTCCGGGTCTGGGGGGCGCCTTGGGTCATGGCGACAGAGCCTCCTGAAGAGCTAGAATTTCGCGTTGCACCTGGTCGGCGATGCCGATCCCGCCGGAGGCGGCGATCGACTTGCCGTACTCCTCGACGAGGAGCGAGCGGTAGATGTCCTCGCTGGGGCCGCCGCCGAAGAGGGCGTCGGTCTTGAGGGTGGCGAAGATCGGCGCCAGCATCTGGGATAGGAAGACGGACTCGAAGTCCTCGGCGGCGCGGCGCAGCGCTTCGGGATCGCGGCTGCGGGCCAGAGCCTCGGTATCCAGGCCGGCGGTGCCGCGATGGCGGATCGCCTCCAGGCCGGGCAGGGTCAAGTCCGGCGCCATCACATCACCTCGATCTCGGCCTGCAGGGCGCCGGCCGCCTTGATGGTCTGCAGGATGCTGATCATGTCGCGCGGGCCGATGCCGAGGGCGTTCAGGCCGTCGACGAGCTGCTGCAGGCTGACCCCGTTGCCCTCGACCACCGCCAGACGGTTGCCGCTCTGGTCGTCGACCTGGACCTGGGTGCGCGGCACGACCTCGGTCTCGCCGGCTTCGGCGAAAGGACCGGGCTGGCTGACCTGCGGGGTCTCGGTGATGCGGATGGTCAGATTGCCCTGGGCGATCGCAACGGTGGAGATCCGCACGTTCTGGCCCATGACGATGACCCCGGAGCGCTCGTCGATGACCACCTTGGCGATCTGGTCGGCCTTGACCGGCAGTTGCTCGATGTCGCTCAAGAGGGCGACGGCGCGGCCACGGTAGGCCTCGGGGATCGACAGGGTCACGGTGCCCGGATCGGCGACCTCGGCGCTGGCGTCCTCGACCTTGCGCTGCTCGCGCAGGAAGCCGTTGATCGCCCCGGCGATCCGGCCGGCGGTCGAGAGGTCCGGGTTGCGCAGCGACAGCTTGACCTGCTGGAGTTCGTTGAGCGCGAAGGGCACCTCGCGCTCGATGATCGCGCCGTTGGGGATCCGCCCGGTGGTCGGCACGCCGCGGGTGACGGTCTCGGCCTCGCCCCCGGCCGCGAAGCCGCCGACCGCAACCGGGCCCTGGGCGACGGCGTAGACCTCGCCGTCGGCGCCCAGCAGCGGGGTGACCAGGAGGTTGCCGCCGAGCAGGCTCTCGGAATCGCCGAGCGCCGAGATGGTCACGTCGATGCGGGTACCGTGGCGGCCGAAGGCGGGGAAGTTGGCGGTCACCATGACCGCGGCGACGTTGTCGGTCTCCAGGTCGTCATCGCGGGCGTTGACGCCGAGGCGCTGCAGCATGCCGATCAGGCTCTCGCGGGTGAAGACCGCCTTGTCGAGATCGTCGCCGGTGCCGTTCAGGCCGACCACCAGTCCGTAGCCGACGAGCTGGTTGTCGCGCACGCCCTCGATGTCGACGATGTCCTTGATCCGCGACTGCGCCGCCAGCGGACCCGCGCCGACCAGCAGGCCGAGCAGCAGCGCCGTCGCCATGAGGGCGTTCCCCCTGATGTTCTCCATCCTGGCCAAGCCGAGGTCTCCTTTCTGGTTCGGGGCCGGCGCACGGCCGGCTTCGACTGGATCCGGGGACCTCAATGCGAGCGGCATGCCACCCGTACGGTAGGAAAAGTTGACCGAGATTCAGATGCTTGGGCGGCGTCCGGCGAGACAGCTCCGGGGCGCGGGCAAGAACTGCCGGGGCGCGGCGGCAGATGCTGCCGGGCCGGTGGCGGCCCTGGCCTTGGGTTTACGCCTTATTAAGCGGAAGCAACGACTTTAGGCGTAGGTCATTTGAGGCAGGCAAAATGAAGGTCGACAAGCTCTCCTCGCTCCGGGCCACGGCCCCCAAGCGGCAGGCCCGCAAGGCGGACTCGCCGGCCGGCGACTTCGCCGCGGTTCTGGCGGGCGCGGGCGAGGCCGGCGCGCCCGGCGCCGCGCCGGCGGTGCCGCCGAGCGATGCGCTGCTGTCCCTGCAGGAGGTCCCCGACGCCGTCGCCCGCCACGCTCGGGCCCGCCGCCATGGCGAGGACCTGCTGGATCGCCTCGACGAGCTGCGCCTGAGCCTGCTCCTCGGGCGCCTGTCGCCCGAGCGCATCGAGGCCCTGGCCCGCGCCACGGCAGCCCAGCGGGAGCAGGTGAGCGATCCCAGGCTGGCCGAAATCCTGGACGAAATCGAGCTCCGGGCGGCCGTGGAACTGGCCAAATTGGGCCGCTGACGGGCCTGGCCGGCAAGGCCGAGAAGATTTCGGTTGAATCTCAAAGCCGAGGGCGGTAGCCACCTGCCACCAGAGACCTGCGAACTCCTTAATCAAAGGTAGGTCAACCGACAGGAGACGGGTGCTTCACAGGTGGGAAGGAATATGAAGGAATTGCTGCTTGAAGGCTATCGTCCGTCAGAAGACGAGCCCTTTATGAACAACTCGATGCAGGCGTACTTCCGCCAAAAGCTGCTGACCTGGCGTTCCGAGATCCTCCGGGAGTCCAACGAGACGATCCATCATCTGCAGGAAACCAGCACGCACGAGCCGGATCTGGCCGACCGGGCCTCGCTCGAGACCGACCGCTCCCTGGAGCTGCGGACCCGGGACCGGCAGCGCAAGCTGATCGCCAAGATCGACGCCGCGCTGGAGCGCCTCGAGGAAGGAACCTACGGCTACTGCGAAGAAACCGCCGAGCCGATCAGCCTGAAGCGGCTGGAGGCCAGGCCGATCGCGACCCTGTCGCTGGAAGCGCAGGAACGGCACGAACGCATGGAGCGGACCCACCGCGACGACTGAGCGTGGAGCTGTCCGTCCCGGCGGAGACCCCGGGTCGCAGACGTCAAAAAGGGGCCCCGGCGCAGGACGCCAGGGCCCCTTTCTTCTCCCTCGTCAAACGATCAGAAGGGCCAGAGTATGTCGAAGATCTGCTGGCCGTAGCGCGGTTGCTGCAGGTCCGAAAGCTGCCCCCGGCCGCCATAGGCGATGCGCGCCTCGGCGATCTTGTCGAAGGGGATGGTGTTGTCGGAGCGGATGTCCTCGGGACGGACGATTCCGGCCATCTGGATCTGACGGACCTCGTAGTTGACCCGCACCTCCTGGCGCCCGCCGATGACCAGGTTCCCGTTCGGCAGGACCTGGGTCACGATGGCGGCGAGATCGAACTCGATGTCCTCCTGGCGCTGGACCGCGCCGCTGCCGGACGAGTTGGAATCGCTGTCCAGGTTGACCAGGTTGTCCGGATCCACCGCGTCCGGGAAGATGTCGGACAGCAGGGTCTCGTAGCCGAGGAAGGCCGAGAGCGCCGCGCCTTCCCCCGCCTCCCGCGAGCGGGTGGTCGAGTTGTTGAGCGAGGCGCTGTCGTCGATCTCGATGTTGACGGTCAGGATGTCGCCGACCTGGTTGGCGCGCTGGTCCTTGAAGAAGGCGCGCGAGCCCGGCCGCCACAGCGAGTTCGGATGATGGACCGCCTCGACCGGCGCCGGCATGGGCATCCGCACCGGCTGGTCGCCGTGCAGCGACGACGGGCTGCGGATCGAGGTCAGGGCCGGCTCGGACCCGACCTCCGACAGGCGGGTGAAGAGGTTGCAGCCCGACAGGGCGCTGACCATCGCCAGCGCGGCCAGAGCTCGACGGGTTCCGGGGCCGAAGAGTCGCAGTTTCATCGCAAAGCCTCCCGCTGCGGGCCGCCGGCCTGGCGGTCGGCGACCACGACGCTGTTGGGCCCGGAGATCCGGGCGTAGATGAGGGTGTTGGACTTGGTGTTGACGACCCGGACGACCTCGCCCAGGCCGCCGCTGTCGAGCGCGCGGCCCTGCAGGGTGAGGCGCAGGTTGGCCGTCTCGAGGCGTAGGGTGACCAGGCTGTTCTTTGCCACGACCACGGGCGCCTGCAGGTCGGTCTCGCGGAGCTGTCTCCCGGGGCGCCGCGTGCGGCGCAGGCTCTTGCCGACGATCTCGGCCGGGTCGGTGACCGTGCCGCGGCCGAGCCGGGCGAGGGGGATCCGTAACCAGTCCAGGTCCTCCGGCGCGATGACCTGGTCCCGCGCCAGGCGATGGCGGAGGACCGGAACCTCGGTCATCCGCAGCGCCCGGCCGCGCACCACCGCCTGGGCGGCCTCGGTTCCGGCGCCGGCGACGACCTTGGCGGCCAGGCGCTCGCTGCGCGGGTCGTAGGACAGCGACGCGACCGCGATCTCCCGCGGGCCGTCGACCGGTAGATGTAGAGCGAGGCCGGGGTTGTCGAGGACCACGTCGAGGTCGCCGCCGATCCCCTCCCGCTCCAGGGCACCGCGGATGGCGTCGGCGATCTCGCGCTGCCCGACGACCTGGCTGGCCCGGCGGACCAGGGCCGAGACACCGCCGGCGGCGGGCCGCCAGGCCAGGTTGTGGGCCCGGGCGAGGCGCCGCAGCCACTGGCCGCTCAGGCGAAGCTGGCGGCCGGGGGAGGGGGCCCGGGCGACGGCGATCTCGGCCCGGGCGTCCAGGCCGTCGAAGAGGTCGCCCAGCCGCAGCACCGCGGCCTCGACGGTGATCTCGGGGCGCAGGTTGACCGGCTGGGCCGGCCCGCGGGTCTCCGCGGCGGCCGGGGCGGTGCCGGCAAGCGCCGCCAGCATCAGAAGGCTCGTAAGGATTCTAGTCACCGCGGCTCTCCCGCTCAGCGAAGCTGCGTCGTGTTGGCCATCATCTCGTCGCTGGCCTGGATCACCTTGGAGTTCATCTCGTAGGCCCGCTGGGCCGCGATCAGGTTGGTGATCTCGTTGACCACGTTGACGTTGGAGGTCTCCAGCGCGCCCTGCTTCAAGGTGCCGAAGCCGGTCGCCCCCGGGTTGCCGATCGTGGCGCTGCCCGACGCGGCGGTCTCGAGGAAAAGGTTGTCGCCCAGGGCCTCGAGACCGGCATCGTTGGGGAAGGTCGCCAGCTCGATCTGGCCGACCTGCTGCTCCGTGGTGCTGCCGCCGAGGCGGGCCGAGACCAGGCCGTTGGCATTGATAGTCACCGAGACCGCGTCCGAGGGGATCGTCGCCCCGGGCTGGATGATGTAGCCGTCGGCGGTCACCAGCTCGCCGTCGGGGCTGATCTGGAAGGAGCCGGCGCGGGTGTAGCCGGTGTCCCCGGAGGGCAGCTCGACCGTGAAGTAGCCGCGGCCGTTGATCGCCAGGTCGAAGGGGTTCTCCGTGATCGTCAGGTTGCCCTGCTCGACGATGCGGTAGACCGCCGCCGGCTGGACCCCGAGGCCGAGCTGGATGCCCGAGGGCACCACGGTCCCGGCGTCCGAGGATTCGGAGCCGACCCGGCGCAGGTCCTGGTAGAGCAGGTCCTGGAACTCCGCCCTTTGCCGCTTGTAGCCGGTGGTCGTCATGTTGGCGATGTTGTTGGAGATGACCTCCACGTTCAGTTGCTGGGCCAGCATGCCGGTCGCGGCGATATCGAGGGATTTCATGGCTCATGTCCTCCTGGTGGCGTCTGCCTGGTGGCGTCTGCGGCCTTGCGGCTAGTTGTTCTTAATCAATGACTGGATCGCGCGGCGCTGGCGCTCGTGCTCCTGCTCGGAGAGGCGCTGTGCGGCCTGATAGCTTCGCAGGGTGTCGATCATCCGGGTCATCTCGCCGACGCCTTGGACGTTCGAGGCCTCCAGCATGCCCTGGACCACCTCGGCGCCGACCGCGGCGACCGCCGTCGCCTCGCCGGCGTCGTAGGCGTTGCCCTTGACCCGCTGCAG
The DNA here is from genome assembly GCA_030066685.1 of Kiloniellales bacterium. Classification (NCBI taxonomy): domain Bacteria; kingdom Pseudomonadati; phylum Pseudomonadota; class Alphaproteobacteria; order Rhodospirillales; species Kiloniellales bacterium. The sequence goes on from JASJBF010000018.1 coordinate 71,104, forward strand.
CAGCTGCTCGTCGTCGAAGGTCACGACGTCGAGCCGGCCGAGCTCGCCCTGTTCGGTCGAGACCGTGCCGTCGGCGGCGATCTGGATGTCGGTGGCGTCGATCGGCACGACGACGGGACCGCCGCCGGCCAGCACCGGGTCGCCGGCCGCCGTGGTCACCTGGCCCTGGGGGTCGAGCTTGAAGTGGCCGTCCCGGGTGTAGCGCGGCCCCTGAGGGGTATCGATGACGAAGTAGCCGGGGCCGTCGATCGCGACGTCGAGGGCCGCGCCGGTGCTCGCCATCGGGCCGATCGAAAGGTCGCGCAGCTGCGCCGGGTCGCGGACGAAGCTGACGGCCTCGCGCCCATCGCCGCGGCCGGCCAGGAACTCCCGGAACAGCAGTTGCTCGCCGCGGTAGGCGGTGGTGTTCATGTTCGCCAGGTTGTTGGCGATCATCTCCATCTGGCGGCGCAGCGTCACCTGGCGCGAGAGGGCGACATAGCCGGGATTGTCCATCTCTGATCACCTTCTGCAGTGGTCCGTTCTCGGAGCGCGGCTTCGCCTGCCGACGCCGGTCTTCGGGTGCAGCCCCGTGCATCCGCCGTGCCAGGTCGGAGACTCGCGCAATTTCAGGTGGTTAGAAGAAAGCGCCCGCTGCCGGCGCGGCGCAGGGCCGGTCTGGAGGCAGGCCTTGCCTAGCACTTATTGCCGAGGCTCGGACTCAACCTCTTGTTAAGGTGCCCAACCTATTCTTCCAAAAGAATTAGTCATAATTGCAGCATGCGGGGTTAGGACATATGGCCGAAGACGCGGCGACGGCGGGCGAAGCCGAAATCGCGATGGAGGAGAAGAAGGGCGGGATGTCGGGCAAGAAGCTCGTGCTCTTCATCGTCCTGCCTCTGCTCCTCGTCTCCGGCGGCGGGGCCGCCGCCTTCTTCCTCGGCGCCCTGGACGGGCTGCTCGGCAAGGGCGCGCCGCCGCCCGAGGTCGCCGCCGTCGACCCCGCGGCGGCTCCGGCGGCCGGTGAGGGGGTCTTCTTCGACCTGCAGGAGATGCTGGTCAACCTCAACACCGGCGGGCGCAAGACCCACTACCTGAAGATCTCGGTCAGCCTCGAGGTCGGCTCGGAGGAGGACGTCCTCCAACTGCAGCGGGTCATGCCGCGCATCGTCGACAGCTTCCAGGTCTACCTGCGCGAGCTGCGCATCGAGGACCTGCACGGCTCGGCGGGCCTGCAGCGCCTGCGCGAGGAGCTGCTGCTGCGGGTCAACTCGGCGGCCCAGCCGACCGTGGTCCGCGACGTGCTGTTCCGGGAAATGCTGGTGCAATAGGCGATGGCTGACGACGAAGAGATCCAGACCGAGGCCGCCGCGGGGGAGGGCGCCGGTGACCAGGACGCCCTGATGGCCGAATGGGAAGCCATGGCCGAGGGCGAGGGGGCGGGCGAGGACGGCTCCGCGCGGGTCCTGGACCAGAGCGAGATCGACAGCCTGCTGGGCCTCGAAGACGACGCGGCTGGGGCCGGCGACCGCTCGGGCGTCTTCGCCATCATCAACTCGGCCCTGGTGTCTTACGAGCGCCTGCCGATGCTCGAGGTGGTCTTCGACCGCCTGGTCCGGATGATGTCGACCTCGCTGCGCAACTTCACCTCCGACAATGTCGAGGTCAGCCTGGACACCATCACCTCGATCCGCTTCGGCGACTATCTGAATTCGATCCCTTTGCCGGCCATGCTGACCCTTTTCAAGGCCGAGGAATGGGACAACTACGGCCTGCTGACCGTGGACAGCGCCCTGATCTACTCCATCGTCGACGTCCTGCTCGGCGGCCGCCGCGGCACCGCTGCGATGCGCATCGAGGGCCGGCCCTACACCACGATCGAGCGCAACCTGGTCGAGCGCATGGTGACGGTGGTGCTCAACGACCTCTCGGCCGCCTTCGACCCGCTGTCGCCGGTGACCTTCCGCTTCGAGCGCCTGGAGATCAATCCGCGCTTTGCCGCCATTGCCCGGCCGGCCAACGCCGCCATCGTCGCCAAGCTGCGGGTCGACATGGAGGACCGCGGCGGCCGCATCGAGTTGCTGCTGCCCTATGCCACCCTGGAGCCGGTGCGCGAGCTGCTGCTGCAGATGTTCATGGGCGAGAAGTTCGGCCGGGACTCGATCTGGGAAGGCCATCTCACCTCCGAGCTCTGGCAGACCGAAGTGGAGATCGAGGCGGTGCTGGACGAGTTCGAGCTCAAGCTGGGCGACGTGATGAACTGGCAGGTCGGCAGCCAGCTCGAGCTCAACTGCGCGCCCAGCTCGAAGGTCGGGCTGCGCAGCGGCGAGGTCACGATGGCGCTGGGCAACATGGGCCGCAAAGGCGGCCACATCGCGGTCCAGATCACCGACAAGCTGGTGCGGGAGGGCGACATCGCATGAGCCTGTCCCTTATCATCGACGCCGTCGTCATCCTGCTGCTGCTGGCGACCATCGGCTACGCCGCGGTGTTGAACCGCCGGCTGATCCGCCTGCGCAGCGCCAAGGACGATATGGCGGCGCTGCTCAAGGAGTTCGGCGAAGCGGGCGCGAAGGCGCAGCAGGCGCTGGCCGCCCTGCATGGCGAGGGCCAGGCCACGGCCGAGAAGCTGGACGGCCTGCTCGAGCGGGCCAGGTCTCTGAGCGACGACCTGGTGTTCCTGATCGACCGCGGCGACCGACTGGCGGATTCCCTGGCGGCCTCCGAGGCCGGCACCGCGGGCCGCAAGCCGGCGGCGAAGCGGCCGACCCGGCCGGCGCCGGTGGTCGTTGCCGGAACCGAGCCGGCGCGCGACGACAAGGCCGGCGGGTCCGCGGCGGCGCTCTTCAAGTCCCTGCAGGGCATGCGTTAGAACCCCCGGGGAGGACGGCAGCATGAATCTCAGGCTCTTACCCCTGCTCATCGTCGCCGCGATGGTGATGCTGGGTGTGCGTGCCGGCGATCTCTGGCAAGGCCTCGCCCAGGCCGCAACCGCCGAGACCGCCGAAACTCAGGTCGCGCCGCCGCCGCCCGACACCCAGCCTGCGGCCGCCGGCGCCGAGCCGGCTCCCGCGGAGGTCCGGCCGGTCGACCCCTTCTCGCTGACCGACAGCGAGATCGAGCTCCTGCAGAAGCTCTCGGCACGCCGGGAAGCGCTGGAGCAGCGCAGCCTGGAGCTGGAGCAGCGCGCGGTCCTGCTGAGCGCGGCCGAGGCCCGGATCGAGGAACGCATCCAGGAACTCAAGGCGCTGCAGGCCAACATCGAAGGCATGATCGAGCAGCGCGACGAGAAGCAGGAGGCCCAGCTGCGCAGCCTGGTCAAGATCTACGAGAGCATGAAGCCCAAGGAGGCGGCGCGGATCTTCGAGGAGCTCGACATGACCGTCCTGCTCGAAGTCATCGACCGGATGAAAGAGCGCAAGTCGGCGCCGATCCTGGCCAAGATGAACCCCGACAAGGCCAAGGAGGTCACGGTCGAGCTCGCGGACAAGCACAAGCTGCCCCTGCGCCGCAACTGAGGCGGCCGGCAGGGCCCGGGCGAACCTCGGTTTTCCCAGGATTCACGCGGAATTAACCGCATCCCGCTAGTTTGGGATCGCGCCTTTGGTCTTACCCCAAAGGATCAGATCACACTGCGACGCGGGGAAGCCGAATGTCGACCGTCGACAAGAACATGCCCATCCTGATCGTGGATGACTACAAGACCATGCTGAGGATCATCCGGAACCTGCTGAAGCAGCTCGGCTTCAACAACGTCGACGAGGCGACCGACGGCAGCGCGGCGCTCCAGAAGATGCGCGACCGCTCCTATGGCCTGGTCATCTCCGACTGGAACATGGAGCCGATGAGCGGTCTGCAGCTCCTGCAGGAGGTGCGCGCCGACGCCCAGCTGCAGACCGTGCCCTTCATCATGGTGACCGCCGAGAGCAAGAGCGAGAACGTCGTCGCGGCCAAGCAGGCCGGCGTGACCAACTACATCGTCAAGCCGTTCAACGCCGCGACCCTGAAGACCAAGCTGACCACAGCCATCGGCGAATTCTGAGGCGCGTTCCGCGATGACCGCCGCGTCGCAGAGGGCGGACCTGGACGCGCGCCTGGCCGCCCTGTCCCGGTCCCAAGTCAAGCTCGATCCGAAGGACCTGGTCGAGGTGGTCGAGTCGATCATGACCACGATGGAGGGCGACGTCACCTCGGTGAACGTGCGCTTCTACGCCGAGATCGAGGCGCTGGCCCGCTACATCCACGAGACCAAGGCCGAGATCGCCTCCCTGCGCCCGGACGAGATCACCGATACCCATCTGCCGACCGCGACCGACGAACTCGAAGCGGTGGTCGGCGCCACCGAGACGGCGACCGAGGCGATCTTCGAGGCAGTCGAGAAGATCGAGGAGTTGACCGCCGGCATGGACCAAGAGGTCTCGGCCAAGGTCGTCGAGGCCGTGACCATGGTCTACGAGGCCTGCAGCTTCCAGGACATCACCGGGCAGCGCATCACCAAGGTGGTCAAGGCCCTGAAGCACATCGAGGCCAAGGTGGAGGCGCTCCTGGAGGCCTTCGGCAGTGAGCTGAAGCGCGACGGGCGGGCCGCGGCGCCGGCTGTCGGGCCGGTCGATCGGCGGCCCGACGGGGCGCTGATGAACGGTCCGCAGCTGCCCGAGGACGCCAAGAGTCAGGACGACATCGACGCGCTTCTGGCCAGCCTCGATTGAGGTCGTCATGAGCCGGGCTGCAACGCCGCACCAGGGTGTGCAGAAGGACCCGAACATCGTCGCCCTGCTCAGCCTGCAGCTGCTGCTCCTGGCCTTCTTCATTCTTTTGAACGCCCTGTCCAAGTTCGAGGATGAGAAGACGCGCCGGGTCCTGGAGAGCGTGAACGACACCTTCAACGGCCAGGTGCAAGCGGTGCGCAACGCCGCCAGTTACAGCGGCGCGATCGGCAGCCTGGACGACGGCCGCAGCCTGGTGGCCGAGCTGAAGCGGCTCTTTACCTCGGCGCTGCCGGCGACCCGCGTCGAGCAGACCTCCCGGGCCAACGTCTTCCGTCTCGAGCTGCCCGCGACGAAGCTCTTCGAGGCCGGCAGCGTCGAGCTGCGCAGCGGCCGGCTGGGTCTGCTCGAGCGGATCAGCGATGCGCTCAAGCGGCGCCAGGCTCGGGGCCAGGGCTTCCGCCTGCGCTGGCTGCACGGGGTCGCCTCGACCCGCGAGCGGCGCCTCGCGGCGCCGGCGCCGAGCCTGCTCGAGATCCGCCGGCTCGGCCAGGTAATCGACGAGCTCCTGGCGCGCGGGGTCGCGGCGGACCGCCTGGCGATCGGTGTCGAGCCGATCGGCGAGGGCCGCATGGTGCTCGAGATCCGCCTGCCCGAAGGCCCCGGGACCGCCGGGGAGACCGGGGAGCAGAGGCGATGAGCGACGACCACCGGGAAGACGACGAGCCCGTCGAGGAGCCGGTCGTCCTGGCCTCGGCGCCGCTTTTCGGCGGGGCCGCCGCCGCCCAGCCGGACAACAGCCAGGCCTGGATGGTCACCTTCGCCGATCTGGTGGCCCTGCTGCTCACCTTCTTCGTCCTGCTCTTCGCCATGTCGCGGGTAGAAACCCGCGACTGGCAGAACCTGGTCGACGCCCTGTCCCAGAGCCTGAACCGGATCAGCGAGAGCCGGATCGCGGTCCCCGACGTCGACCTCGACCTGAAGAGGGTTCAGCCGGTGCCGGGCGCCAACCTCGACTACCTCAGCACGGTGCTGCGCGACCAGATGGCGGGCCACACGGTCCTGTCCCGCGCCGTGCTTCGGCGCCAGGACGAGCTGCTGATCATCTCCCTGCCGGCCGACCTGCTGTTCGCGCCGGGCTCAGTCGAGCCCGCGGCCCGGGCCGACGATGCGCTCTTCGCGATCTGCGGGGTCCTGCGAAACCTGGAGAACCGGATCGAGATCGCCGGGCACGCCGATCCGACGCCCCCGGGCGCCCGCTGGCCCTCGAACTGGAACCTTTCGCTCGGCCGCGCGCTCTCGGTCGCCGCGCGCCTGCAGGGCAACTGCTACCGCAAGGACGTGGTCGCCCTCGGCTTCGGCGACGCCAGGTTTGCCGACCTGCCGGCCGGCCTGCCCAGCGCCCAGCGCCGCGCCCTCGCGCGCCGGGTCGACATCGTCATCCACGAGACCGCGGCGCGGAAATGATGCAGCGACCGGCCGTCCTGCTCCTGGTCCTGCTGCTCGGCTTGCTACCGCCGCCGCCGGCCGCTGCGCAGGACCCGATCCGGGTGCGCGGCGGCGTCCATGCCGACTACGTCCGAATGGTCTTCGACTGGCCGGCGCCGGTGAGCTATACGGCGCGGATTGAGGTCGGACGCCTGGTCCTGCTCTTTCCGAAGGGGCACAGCTTCGACTTCGCCCCGGCCCGCAGGATCCTCCGCAAGTACCTGATTCTGCCGGACGGTGCGGTGGGTGGCCGCCGTCTGGCCTTCCCGCTGCTGGGCGACTTCGAGCTGCGCCACTTCACGAGCGGGCCGCGGGTGGTCGTCGACCTGCTGCGCCGGCCCAAGGCGGACCCCAAGCCTGCCGAACCCAAGCCTGCCGAACCCAAGCCTGCCGAAGCCAAGCCCGCCGAAGCCAGGCCCGCCGAGGCCGCCCCGAAGCCGAGCGAGGCCCCGGCGGCCAGGGACATGGCGGCAGGGAAGGCCGCCGAGCCGGCCGCTGCGCGGCCCGCGATCACCGTGCGGGTTGGCCGGCATCCCGGCTACGGCCGCCTGGTCTTCGACTGGCCGGAGGCCGTGCCCTACCGGGTCAGCGCCGAGGCCGGCCAGGTCCGGCTCAGCTTTGGCCGGGCGGCGAGCTTCGACCTGGGTGGGCTCAGGCGCCGGCTGCCGCCCCAGGTCCGGGACCTGGAGGTGGCCTTTGCGCCCGACGGCATGACGGTGACCCTGACCGTCCCGCCTGCGGCCAAGGTCCGGCACTTCACCTCGGGCCCCAAGGTAGCGCTGGACATCCTGCACGACGGCAAGGCCTCGGCGACGGCGGCGCCGAAGCGGGCCGCGAAAGCCCCGACGCCCCTCACCAAGCCGCGGCCCGGGCGCAAGGCCGCCTCGGGCCGGCCCCCGGCCACGCGCGGCGAAGCGCTGCGCGCCGCGGCAGCGACGGTGACCCGGCGCCTGCCGCCCGAGGACCAGGCCCGGCCGCTGCCCGGACCGCAGGCCCCGCCGGCGCCAGAGATCTCGATCCAGCTGCCCTGGACCCGCGGCGCCAAGGCGGCCGCCTTCCGGCGGGGCAAGAACGTCTGGCTGGCCTTCGACCGCAAGGCGCCCGAGGGCCTGCGCGAAGGCTTCGCGCCCGAGTTCGGGCCCCTGAAGCGGATCGACCAGGCGGGCGGCACGCTGCTCCACTTCGAGGCGCCGGCCGGGTTCGAGCCGGCGCTGCGCCGGGTCGACGGCCTCTGGACGGTCAAGCTGCACCGCCGGCCGGTCGCGCCCCTGCGGGGGCTGAAGGCGAAGTTCAGCGACGACCTCCGCGCCATGCTGGTGCCGCTCGGCGGCGCCGGGCCGGTCTTCCAGGTCACCGATCCCAGCTTCGGCGACCGGCTCTTCGTCGTGCCCGTCGCCGGACAGGGGCTGGGCGCCGGGGTCGAACGGGCGCTGCCTGAGTTCCACATCCTGCCGGCTTTCCAGGGCCTGGTGATCCAGACCCTGTCGGATGCCATCCGGGTCGCGCGCAACCGGGACGAGGTGATGCTGACCGGCCGCGGTCCCCTCACTTTGGCCGGCGGCACGATCGACCTCGCCACCGAGGAGGCGGCGCAGCCCCAGCGGCCGCGGCTCCTCGACCTCGTGGCCTGGCGCGGGCCGAAGGGCGAGGCCTTCACCAGCTTGCGCCAGAAGCGCCAGAGCGCCGTGGTCGCCGCACGGCCGCGGGCCAAGCCGAGTGCGCGCCTGGAGCTGGCCCGCTTTCTCTTCGCCCACGGCTTCGCCAGCGAGGCCCTGGGGCATCTCGAGGGCGTCCTGCGCGAGCGGCCGGACCTGGCCCGCTCGCCCCAGGTCGTGCTGATGCGGGCGGCCGCCCGTTTCCTGCGCGACGACTTCGAGGCCGCGGCCAAGATCCTCGACGACCCCGGCCTCGCCGGCGAGTGGGAGGCCGAGCTCTGGCGCGCCGCCGTGGCGGCGCGGGCGCAGGACTGGGAAGCCGCCGCCTCCGGCTTCGCCCGGACCGCCGGTCTGATCGCCGACTATCCCCCGCTCGTTCGCGCCCGCCTGTGGCTGCTGGCCGCGGAAGCCGCCCTGCAGAACGGCAACACGGCGGTCGCCAGCGAGCGCCTTGCGGAGCTGGCGGCCGACCGTCCGCCGCAGGGCCAGCAGGACCGGCTCCGCTTCCTCCAGGGCCTCAGGGCCGAGATCGACGGCGACGCGGCGAGCGCGCGCCGGATCTGGAAGCAGGTCGCCCAGGGCCAGGACCGGCCGGCCCGGGCCCGGGCCCGGCTGGCGCTGGTCGACCTCGATCTGGCGCAGAAGAAGATCAGCCCGGAAGAGGCGATCGCGGAGTTGGAGCGCTTGCGCTTCGCGTGGCGCGGCGACTACTTCGAGTTCGCCCTGCTGGAGCGGCTGGCCGACCTCTACCTTGGCCAGCTCGATTACCGCAAGGCCCTGAACATGCTTCGCCAGACCGCGTCCTACCTGAAGGATTTCCGGCGCTCGGAGGCGGTCGGGCAGAAGATGCGGGCGATCTTCGCGCAGGTCTACCTGGGCGGCGGCGGCGACAAGCTGCCGCCCCTGACCGCGCTCGGTCTCTACGAGGATTTCCGCGAGCTGACCCCGGTCGGCGCGGAGGGCGACCGCATGATCGCCGCGCTGGCCGACCGTCTGGTCGAGGTCGATCTGCTCGACGAGGCCGGCGACCTGCTGCAGGCGCAGGTGAAGGATCGCCTCTCGGGGCGCGAGAAGGCCCGGGTCGGCGCCCGGCTGGCGCTGATCCGCCTGCTCGACACGGCGCCCGCCGAGGCCCTGAAGGCCCTGGACGCCAGCGCTGCGCGCGGCCTGCCGGCGGATCTGGACCGGGAGCGGCGCTACCTCCGCGCCAAGGCCCTGGCCGGGGTCAACCGCGGCGCCGAAGCCCTGAAGATCATCGAGGCCGAGACCTCGCGGGCGGCGCTGGAGCTGCGGGCCGAGATCGAGACCAAGCTGGGCCGCTGGGCGGCGGTCGCGAAGACCCTGTCGCGCCTGCTGCCCGAGACGCCGGCCGAGGGCGAGCTCCCTCCGGAGCCGGGCCGCAAGACCATCCTCAGCGTGGCGGTCGCGCTCACCCTGGCCAAGGACCGGGCCGGCCTGCAGGCCTTGAAGCAGCGTTTCGGCGCGAGCATGGCGCGGACCGCCGAGCGCGAGACCTTCGCCCTGCTGGTCGACGCCGAGGCCGGCGGCGGCGCGCCGATCGCCGAGGTCCTGAGCCGCGCCGGCCACGCCGAGGCCTTCCTTGCCTCCTACCGGAAGCGCCTGGCCGACGGCCAGCTCAGCGAGCTGAACTAGATCAAATTGCGCTCGATTGGAATCGATTGAGTGCGGATAATTTGATCTACTTCATATAGATAGAGCAGCCTGCGTTCGAATGAACGCAGGCCGCTCTAGGCGCAGGTCCGACCCCTCACCCATCCATGCCCGGCCCTGTGGCCACCGGGCCGGGCACAGCTCTCACGATGTAATCTCAGCACCCTACCAACATGCAAGGGTGGGGCCCGGCGCGTCAGCGACGGGAGGGTGAGGGGGGCATCTGGGAGGAAGGCAGCCCCGGCGTCACAAGCCGTAGCTCTGCACCAGGCTGCCGGCGACCAGGTACCAACCGTCGACCAGGACGAAGAAGATCAGCTTGAAGGGCAGGGAGATCATGATCGGCGGCAGCATCAGCATGCCCATCGACATCAGGATCGAGGCCACCACCAGGTCGATGATCAGGAAGGGCAGGAACAGCAGGAAGCCGATCTCGAAGGCGCGGCGCAGCTCGGAGATCATGAAGGCCGGGATCAGGGCGCGCAGCGGGGTGTCGTCCGGCGTCGCCAGGTCCTCGGTGTCGGAGATCTCGACGAAGAGCTCGAGGTCCTGGGCCCTGACATGGCCGAGCATGAAGCTGCGCACCGGGTCGGCGGCGAGTTCGACCGCCTGGAGCTCGTCGACCTCCTCCTCGAAGAGCGGCTGCAGCGCCTGGTCGTAGACCGCCTGCAGGGTCGGCATCATGATGAAGAGGGTGAGGAAGAGGGCCAGCGACACCAGGACCGAGTTGGGCGGCGTCTGCTGGATGCCCAGGGCGCTGCGCAGGAAGGACAGAACCACGACGATCCGGGTGAAGGAGGTCACCATGACCAGGATCGAGGGCGCCAGGGAGAGGATCGTGACCAGGGCGATGAGCTGGACCAGGCGGCTGGTGGTCGGGCCCAGCTCCTCCGTGCCCAGGTCGAGGGTCACGCTCTGGGCCAGGGCGGCTTCGCCCCAGGCCAGGGCGAGGAGGGCGCCCAGGCCGGCGCCGAGCAGGAGGCGCGCGGTCATGGCGTCTGGCCGCCGGTCAGGACGCTGAGCTCGCCGGTCTCGCCGCGGCGCACGCCCGGCTTGATGCCGCCCTTGGGTGTCGGGCCGAAGCCCTTGTCGAGCAGCAGGTCCTGGGTCGGGCCGAGCAGGACCAGGTACTCGGTCCCGTCGCGGCGCAGCAGGATCAGCCGGCGCCGGGCATCGACCGAGGCGACCTCCTGGATCGAGAGGCGGCGCGGCTGGCCGCTGTTGGGCAGCAGGCGGGCGCCCGGTCCGAAGCGGCGGACCGCCCAGGCGAGGGCGAGGATCAGCCCGATGACCGCGGCCAGCGCCAGCAGGAAGCGGAAGTAAAGCTCGATGTCCATGGCCGGGCCCGTCGCTCCCCTCGCTCAATGCTCGCGCTGGGGCTTGGCGTAGGCCGCCGCCGCCCGCTCCGCCGGGGCGGCGCCCTGGCTTTCCTCCGGCGCCGGCGTGCGCGCGCGGATCGCCGCGGCGAGCCGGCCGAGAGTCTGCTCGAGCTCGGCGAGGCCGGACTTCACGGCGGCGCGCTCGCCCGGTCCGGCCTGCGCGGCCTGGGCGCAAAGCGTGCGGATCGTGGCGTCCAGGGCGGTGACGTCGATCACCCGGCCGGCCTCGACCGCGGCGATGGCCGCCCGGACCTCGCCGTCCAGGTTCGCCAGATCCGCCGCCAGGCCGCTGCTCTCCGGGCTCACGGGGCCGCCTCCTCCGGCTCGGGCGCCGCCGCCGCATTGGCGCGGTAGACGTAGGACAGGATCTCGGCCACGGCGGCTAGGGCCTCGACCGGCACCTCGCTGTCGACCTCGATCGCGGAGAGGATCTCGGCCAGCTCGGCGTCCTCGCGGACCTTGACCCCGCGGGCGAAGGCGATCTCCAGGATCTGCTCCGCCAGGGCGCCGCGTCCCGCGGCGGTGACCCTGGGGTTGCCGCCGGCCTCTTCGCGCAGCGCGACGGCCAGGTTCGCCGGCCGTGGCGGCGTCTTCGCGTCGTCCGGACTCCTCGTCAAGAAGCGGTTCCCTTCGCCGATGCGGATCCTCCGACGGATCGCCCGCGCCGGAGGTCGCCGGCGCCCCCGACTCCTCGGGGCGCAGGCAAGCCGGCCGCGCCGTCGCGCCGCCGCGGCCCCGATCATGAATCGTTAGCCTTAACGAAAGGTTTAACCTGTAAGGGTTATGTCGTGTCCGGGTTCAGCTGCCGGAGGCCTTGGCCGGCCTGCGCTCGGGCGGGGGGGCGCCGTTGGCCCGCGCCTCGTTCTCGGCCTGGATGCGCTCATAGATCTCGCGACGTAGGACCGAAGCTTCGGCAGGGAAGGTAAACCCAAGCTTTATCGATTTTCCGCGGATGTCGATCACCGTCACCTCGATGTCGTCATTGATAATGACGGACTCGCCGATTTTTCGCGTCAGATAAAGCATCAGGCTCTCGGCTCATGTTCCCGGCCAGCCGGGCCGGTATACCATTTGGAACAATTATACTCAAATTTAAGCCGTTTTACCGATTATTAACAAGGGACGCGTGATAGTGGCGACACTCGCGCGGAAAAGCGGCGCGTTTTCCTAGGCTTCGGGACCGGTCATGGATTTCGGCAAGCTCCCCATCTTCGACGTTCTGGCCCGCCGCATGGGATGGTTGGGGCAGCGCCAGGAGGTCCTGGCCCAGAACATCGCCAACGCCGACACCCCGGACTACCGCCCGCTGGACCTCAAGGCGGCGCCCTTCGAACGCGCCCTCGCGAGCCAGGTCAGGCCGGTCCGGCTCGCCCAGTCCGATCCCGGCCATCTGTCCGGGCCGCGGGCCGACGCGGGACGGGACTTCAAGGACGGCCGCGTCCCGGGCTACGAGACGGCGCCCGCCGGCAACGCGGTGGTGCTGGAGCAGCAGCTGGTCTCGGTTGCCGAGACCCAGATGGACTTCCAGATGATGACCAGCCTCTACCGGAAGCACCTGGACATGTTCCGCACGGCCCTGGGCCGTAGCGGCGGCAGCGGCTGACGCGGGCTGACACGGCGGGAGGCGACGGATGGATCTCGGCAAGGTTCTTCACATCTCGGCCCACGGGCTGAAGGCCCAGGGCACCCGCCTGCGGGTCATCGCCGAGAACGTCGCCAACGCGGATTCCCTGCCGCGCGCGCCCGAGGACCAGCCCTACCGGCGCAAGCTGGTCAGCTTCGCGAACAGCCTGAATCGGGCCCTCGGCTTCGAGACCGTCAGGGTCAAGGGCATCGAGGCGGACCGCAGCGACTTCGGCCGTCGCTTCGAGCCGGGCCATCCCGGGGCCGACGCCGAGGGCTACGTGCGCACCCCGAACGTCGAGACCATCATCGAGATGGCCGACATGCGCGAGGCCCAGCGCAGCTACGAGGCCAACCTCAAGGTCATCGAGGCCTCTCGCAGCATGGTGCAGCGGGCGATCGCGATCCTTCGCTAGCAACCACGACGGCACACCCAGACAGGGAGCTGAGCCTTGGCAGTCGACATCTCCAACGCGGTCGCGGCCTACAACCAAGCGGTCCGCCAGCAGCAAGAGCCGGGGCTGGCGCCGCGCGACGCGGCCGGCGGCGGCTTCGCCGACGTCTTGCGCGGCGCGGTCAACGACGGCGTTGCGAGCCTGAACCAGGCCGAGCAGGTCTCGCGCGCCGCGGCCGTCGGCAAGGCCGACGTCAACGAGGTGATCACGGCGGTCAGCGAGGCCGAGCTCACCCTGCAGACCGTGGTCGCCCTGCGCGACCGGGTCATTCAGGCCTATCAGGAAATCCTCCGGATGCCGATCTAGGGCGTCTCCCGGGGGACGGCCGCGCTCAAGCCATGGACTCGACCGAAGTCATAGAAATCGCCCGCGAAGCGATCATCGTCGCGCTCAAGGTCGGATCGCCGGTCCTGCTGCTGGCCCTCCTGGTCGGCCTGACGATCGCTCTGTTCCAGGCCCTGACCCAAATGCAGGAAATGACCCTCTCCTTCGTGCCCAAGATCGTGACCATCTTCGCCTCGCTCTTCGTGCTCCTGCCCTTCATGCTCAGCACCCTCGTGACCTTCACCGAAGGTCTGATGGACCGGATCGTCGGCCTCAGTTAGCCGGCCTTGGATTAGGAGCCTGCCCGGGGAATGCTCGCGGACCTCTTGCCGGCCGGGATTTTCGCGGTGCTCCTGGTCTTCGTCCGGGTCGGCGCCTCGCTCTCCCTGCTGCCGGCCTTCGGCGAAGCCTACGTCACCCCGCGCCTGCGCCTGGTGGTGGCCCTGGTGATCGCGCTGCTGCTGGCGCCGGTGCTGGCCGGGCGCCTGCCGCCGATGCCGGCCGCGCCGGCAGCGCTGCTGCTGCTGATCCTGGGCGAGGCCCTGGTCGGAATCTTCCTCGGCACCCTGGCCCGGATGTTCATGTCGGCCCTGACCACCGCCGGCATGGTCATCGCCTATATGAGCTCGCTGGCCAACGCCCTGGTCAACGACCCGACCGCCGAGCAGCAGGGCTCGATCGCCGGCTCCTTCCTTTCGGTCACCGCCCTGCTGCTGATCGTCACCTTGGACCTGCACCACCTGCTGCTGATCGCGGTGATCGACAGCTACGGCCTCTTCGCCCCGGGCGTCGCGCCGCCCCTGGGCGACTTCTCCGAGGTCATGGCGCGCACCGTGGCCAAGATCTTTCTGCTGGCGATCCAGATCGCCACCCCCTTCATCGCGGTCGGCGCGATCTTCTACCTGGGGCTCGGCCTGCTGTCGCGCCTGATGCCGCAGGCGCAGATCCTGTTCATCGCGATGCCGCTGCAGGTCATGGTCGGCATCTCGATGCTGGCGCTGGCCGTGCCCGCCGCCCTCGGCTGGTTCCTCGCCAGCTTCGAGGACACCTTCCTGCCCTTCGTGGCGCCGCGCTGAGGCCGATTCGACGTGAGCGACAGCGCCAACAACGACGACTCGCTAAAGACGGAGGAGCCGACCCAAAAGCGCCTCGCGGAGGCGCGGGAGAAGGGTCAGGTCGCCAAGTCCCAGGAGGTCGGCCACTGGTTCATGATCCTGGCCTTCGCCGTGATCATCGGGCTGCTGGCGCCGCAGGTCGCCGCCGGGCTGAGCGAGTCGCTGGAGGGCCTGATCGCGCGCGCCCATGCCTTCCCGGTCGACCGGGGCGGCCTCGGCGGGCTCCTGGGCGCGCTGATCCTGGAGGTCTTCCTGGTCCTGGCCCTGCCCTTGGGTGTGGTCGTGATCGCCGCGGTCCTGTCCGGCTTCCTCCAGGTCGGCTTGATCTTCACCCTGGAGCCGCTGAAGCCGAAGCTCAGCAAGATCTCGCTGGTCGCGGGGGCCCAGCGGCTCTTCTCCAGCCGGGCGATCGTCGAGTTCCTCAAGGGCATCGGCAAGCTGGCCATCGTCGGCGCCCTGGCCTTCCTGATGGTCTGGCCGCAGCGCGACATGATCCCGCTGCTGCCGACCCTGCCGATGCTCGATTTCCTCGACCTGCTCGGCGGCCTGGCGCTGCGGGTCGTCCTCGCCGTGCTCGCGGTGATGACCGTCCTGGCGATCCTCGACCTGACCTACCAGCGCTTCCAGCACAGCAAGCAGCTGCGGATGACCAAGCAGGAGGTCCGCGACGAGCACAAGCAGGCCGAAGGCGACCCGATGATCAAGGCGCGGCTGCGCCAGATCCGCGCCGAGCGGGCCCGGCGGCGCATGCTGGCCGCGGTGCCCGAGGCCGACGTCGTGGTCACCAACCCGACCCATTACGCCGTCGCACTGCGCTACGATCCGGCCTCGATGAACGCGCCCAAGGTCACCGCCAAGGGGGTCGACAAGGTCGCCCAGCGGATCCGCGCCGCCGCCGAGGAGCACGAGGTGCCCTTGATGGAGGACCCGCCGCTAGCCCGCGCGCTCTTCGACAGCGTGGACCTGGACGACGAGGTTCCGCCCGAGCACTACAAGGCGGTGGCCGAGATCATCGGCTACGTGATGCGGCTCAAGGGCCGGATACCGCGTGCCGCAGGGCCGGCGGGGGCCGGGGACTCGCCTTGATCGGATGACAATGCTAGTGGTGATGCAGGGTTATCAAACGTCTCGCTCCGCCGTGACCCGTTTCATGCGCAAGATCAGCTCGCTGTACGGCCTCGTCGCCGGCGCCGGAACCCTCTGCGCCCTGCCGGCGGCCGCCCAGGTCGCCGGCGCCGCCGCGCCGGCGGGCAGTGCAGAGGGCGCCTACCTCTGGGCGACCTTGCTCTGCCTCGCCGGCGCCGCCCTGGCCCTCGCGGCCTGGCTCTGCGTCAGGGCGCAGCGCCGCGTCACCATGCTGGAAGGCGCGCTGAACGCGGTCCCGCAGCCGCGCCAGATCGTCGATCGCGACGGCCGGGTCATCCTCGCCAACCCGGCCTGTCAGACTGAGTTCGGCTCGGCGGAGCGCGGCCTGGCGGAGCTGCTCGGCGAGGAAACCAAGGACATCGCGGAGTCCCACGAAGCGGTTCTGCGCCTCGCCGCCAAGGCCCGCGGCGGGGCCGCCGATCATGCCCAGATCCGGGTCCGGCGCCGCGCCGGCGCGGCGCCGGAGGCCTGGCGCAGCGTGACCGTCTATCCCCTGAAGGGGCGGCCGGGCTGCGTGCTCTGGCTGGTCGACGACATCACCGCTGAGCGTCAGATGGAGACGATCCTCCAGGAAGAGCAGGCCCGCTTCGTCGACCTGCTGGAGCACGCGCCGATCGGCTTCTATTCCGTCGACGCCGAGGGACAGTTCCTCTTCGTGAACCAGACGCTGGCGGACTGGCTCGGCCTGCCGCCGGAAGAGCTGCTGGGCGGCGAGCGCCGGCTGCACGACGTGGTCCGATCCGCCGCCGCGCCGGAGGCCGCCGCCTACGATCCCTTCGCCGGCGGCGAAGACCCGCTGCGCGGCGAGGTGACGCTCTGCGGGGCCGACGGCCTGGCCTTCACTGCCCTGATCAGCCAGGACGTCGTCCGCGCCGAGGATGGCCAAGTCCTGCGGACCCGCTCGGTGGTCCGCAACCTGTCCCGCGAGCGGGCGGTCGAGGAGGCCCTGGCGCACTCGGTGCAGCGCTTCAAGCGCTTCTTCGAGGAGGCGCCGATCGGGATCGCGCTGCTCGAGCCCGACGGCAGGATCGCCGAGACCAACGCCAGCTTCCGCGGGTTGCTTGAGCTGCCGCAGGACGGCATCGAGGGCAAGCCCCTGGTCGACCTGGTCGCCGAGGACGAGCGCGACTCGGTGGCCAAGACCATCGCTGCCGCCGGCGGCAACCCCTCCGGCGACCCGACCATCGAGGTCCGCTTCCAGGGCGGGCCCGAGGTGGTCTGCGCGCTTTACGTCAACCGGCTCGAAGGCGCCGACGGCAAGCCGGCCGGCTATATCACACACTTTATCGACATGACCGAGCAGAAGAAGCTCGAGGACCAGGTCTCCCAGTCCCAGAAGATGCAGGCGGTCGGTCAGCTCGCGGGCGGCATGGCCCACGACTTCAACAACCTGCTGACCGCCATGATCGGCTTCTCGGACCTGCTGCTGTTGCGCCATCGGCCCGGCGACCAGTCCTTCGCCGACATCATGCAGATCAAGCAGAACGCCAATCGGGCCGCCAACCTGGTGCGCCAGCTGCTGGCCTTCTCGCGGCAGCAGACCCTGCAGCCCAAGGTGCTGAACCTGACCGACGTGCTGGCCGAGCTGACCCACCTGCTGCGCCGGCTGATCGGCGAGAACATCGACCTCAAGGTGATCCACGGCCGCGACATCGGCCCGGTCAAGGTCGACCAGGGGCAGCTCGAGCAGGTGATCATCAACCTTGCGGTCAACGCCCGCGACGCCATGCCGGAGGGCGGCGTGCTGACCATCCAGACCAGCGACGTCCAGCTGCAGCGCTCGGCCAAGCGCGGCCGGGAGACCATCCCGCCCGGGCATTACGCCCTGGTCGAGGTCCGGGACACCGGCTGCGGCATTCCCGGCGAGAACATGGACCGGATCTTCGAGCCCTTCTTCACCACCAAGGAAATCGGCGCCGGGACCGGGCTGGGCCTGTCGACGGTCTACGGCATCGTGATGCAGACCGGCGGCTTCATGGCGGTCGAGAGCGTCATCGGCGAGGGGACCACCTTCGCGATCTACCTGCCGCACCACGAGCTCGAAAAGACCGAGGCGGTGCCCGACGACGAGGCCGAGGCGCGCCGGCGGGTGGATACCACCGGCCGGGGGACCGTGCTCCTGGTCGAGGATGAGGAGGCGGTGCGCGCCTTCTCCGCCCGGGTTCTGCGCAACAAGGGATACAATGTGCTCGAGGCGCGCTCCGGCGAGGTCGCGCTGGAGGTCATGCGCGACCACGGCGATCCGATCGACCTGCTGATCACCGACGTGGTCATGCCCCAGCTCGACGGACCGGGCCTGGTCCGGGAGGTGCGCGCCGAGCGGCCGGAGCTCAAGGTCATCTACATCTCCGGCTACACCGAGCGCAACCTGAGCCAGAGCCTGGACCTCGAAGGGCCGACCCACTTCCTGGCCAAGCCCTTCACCCTCAAGCAGTTCGCCGAGAAGGTGAAGGAAGTGCTGCACGAGGGCGCCGCCTGAACCGCCGCGCGGGCCCGGCGCCGGGCCCGTCGAGGACGGCTAAGGAGGGGGCCGGCAACGCCGGGACCCTGGCTTGTTTCCGCGATTTTCCACCCCGTTGCGCTGTTCCACCGACCCGACAAAGGTCCGCATTGGTTCGGTCAATGTTCACTTTATGATCTCATTTGCACTTGTTTTTTGAGAACAAACGCGGTACAGAATTGGAATTGCAGCGGCCGCCGTCGCTGTGTGATAAGAGGGAACCCGGAAATGGCTCAGAACGCGTTGCGGCTCGTCGATATGGACTCCCAGGACAAGACCAAGGCTTTGGATGCGGCGCTCGGCCAGATCGAGCGCGCCTTCGGCAAGGGCTCGATCATGCGCCTGGGCCAGAGCGGGCAGGCGGTGGAGACCGAGGTGGTCTCGACCGGCTCGATCAGCCTCGACATCGCGCTCGGCCTCGGCGGCCTGCCGCGTGGCCGGGTGGTCGAGATCTACGGCCCGGAGTCCTCGGGCAAGACGACCCTGGCCCTACACGTCATCGCCGAGGCCCAGAAGCAGGGCGGCACCTGCGCCTTCATCGACGCCGAGCACGCCCTCGATCCGACCTACGCCAACAAGCTGGGCGTCAACGTCGACGAGCTGCTGATCTCGCAGCCGGACGCCGGAGAGCAGGCGCTGGAGATCGCCGACACCCTGGTGCGCTCCGGCGCCCTCGACGTCCTGGTCGTCGATTCGGTGGCGGCCCTGGTGCCGCGGGCCGAGCTCGAGGGCGAGATGGGCGACCAGCTGCCCGGCCTGCAGGCCCGCCTGATGAGCCAGGCGCTGCGCAAGCTGACCAGCTCGATCTCGCGCTCCCAAACCCTGGTCATCTTCATCAACCAGATCCGCATGAAGATCGGGGTGATGTTCGGCAGCCCGGAGACCACGACCGGCGGCAACGCGCTGAAGTTCTACTCCTCGGTCCGCCTGGACATCCGCCGGATCGGCGCGATCAAGGACCGGGATTCGGTGGTCGGCAACCAGACCCGGGTCAAGGTGGTGAAGAACAAGCTGGCGCCGCCCTTCCGGGTGGTCGAGTTCGACATCATGTACGGCGAGGGCATCTCCAAGACCGGCGAGCTCCTGGACCTGGGGGTCCAGGCCGGGGTGGTCGAGAAGTCCGGCGCCTGGTTCTCCCACGGCGGCCAGCGGATCGGCCAGGGCCGGGAGAACGCCAAGGGCTTCCTGCGCGAGCATCCCGAGATGGCTCAGACCATCGAGCGGGCGATCCGCGAGAACGCCGGCCTGGTCAACGAGACCATGCTGGAGGCCGGCGCCGCCGAGCCCGGCGCGGCCGAGGCCTCCGACTGATTTGAGAGCAGCCCCGACGCGCTGCCGCGCGTCAGGGGCCTGCTTCTGGTCCCGGGCGCCGTCTCGACCTTTCGTGGTCGAGGGCGTCCGGTTTTCTTTGAGCAAATTTTCTCGCTCAATCAGAGGCTTAGGGTAAGCCCCGGCGGACGCGGTGGGGTTCGGCGGCGGCCCTGGTCCAGGGCGAGGGCGGCCGGCCCGCCCCGGGCCTCGGGGGGACGGTCCGATCCGCCGGGAGTCCTGGACAGGCCGGGTCCCGGCGGGCTAAATCATGGCCGGGGTGCGGCCGGCCACTTTCGAGACATTCCAAACTTGCGCGCAAGGCCGCGAAGCCACAGGTAATGACCATGCCGACGACGAGTGAGATTCGCAGCCTTTTCCTGGACTACTTCGCACGCCACGGCCATGAGATCGTGGCCTCCTCGCCCCTTGTGCCGCGCAACGATCCGACCCTGCTGTTCACCAACGCCGGCATGGTCCAGTTCAAGAACGTCTTCACCGGCCAGGAGTCGCGGCCCTATCGGCGCGCCGTGACCTCGCAGAAGTGCGTCCGGGCGGGCGGCAAGCACAACGACCTGGAGAACGTCGGCTATACCGCGCGCCACCATACCTTCTTCGAGATGCTGGGCAACTTCTCCTTCGGCGACTACTTCAAGGACCAGGCGATCGAGCTGGCCTGGAACTTGGTCACCAAGGAACTGGGCCTGCCGGGCGAGCGCCTGCTGGCCACGGTCTATGCCGAGGACGACCAGGCCTTCGAGCTCTGGCGCAAGATCGCCGGCCTGCCGGAGGCGCGGATCCTGCGCATTCCGACCTCGGACAACTTCTGGGCCATGGGCGACACCGGGCCCTGCGGCCCCTGCTCGGAGATCTTCTTCGACCACGGGCCCGAGATCCCGGGCGGGCCGCCTGGCAGCCCGGAGGAGGACGGCGACCGCTTCATCGAGATCTGGAATCTGGTCTTCATGCAGTTCGAGCAGGTCGATCCCGAGACTCGGGTCGAGCTGCCCAAACCCTCGATCGACACCGGCATGGGGCTGGAGCGCATCGCCGCCGTGCTCCAGGGCAAGCACGACAACTACGATATCGACCTGATGCGCGCGATCATCGAGGCCTCGGCCGAGGCTTCGGCCACGGCGGCCGACGGGGCGCATGCGGTCTCGCACCGGGTGATCGCCGACCACCTGCGGGCCTCGGCTTTCCTGATCGCCGACGGCGTGCTGCCCTCGAACGACGGCCGCGGCTACGTGCTGCGCCGGATCATGCGCCGCGCGATGCGCCACGCCCACAAGCTGGGCTGCAAGGAGCCGCTGATGTGGCGCCTGGTCCCGGCGCTGCGCGTCCAGATGGCCCAGGCCTTCCCGGAGCTGGAGCGTGCCGAGGCGCTGATCACCGAGACCTTGAGGCTGGAGGAGAGCCGCTTCAAGGAGACCCTCGGCCGCGGCCTGAAGCTGCTGGAGGCCGAGATCGACGGCCTGTCCGAAGGCGCTGCCCTGCCCGGCGAGGTCGCCTTCAAGCTCTACGACACCTACGGCTTTCCCCTCGACCTGACCCAGGACATCCTGCGCGGCCAGGGCCGCGGCGTCGACACCCCGGGCTTCGACGCAGCGATGAAGGTCCAGCAGGACAAGGCCCGCGAGGCCTGGAAGGGCTCCGGCGAGGCGGCGACCGAGAGCCTCTGGTTCGACCTGCGCGCGCGCCTTGGCGCCACCGACTTCCTCGGCTACGGGACCGAGGCTGCCGAAGGTGTGGTCCAGGCCCTGGTCGTCGACGGCGAGGAGGTCGAGCGCGCCGCCGCTGGCCAGGAGGTCGTCGTGGTGGTCAACCAGACGCCCTTCTACGGCGAATCGGGCGGCCAGGAGGGCGACTGGGGCATTATCTTCTCGGCCGAAGGGGCTGAGATCGTGGTCTCCGACACCCAGAAGAAGCTCGGCGACCTGCACGTCCACAGCGGCCAGGTCACCCAGGGCGAGATCGCGCTGGGCGAGGCAGTCGAGTTGCGGGTCGACGGCCGACGGCGTGGCGGTCTGAGGGTGCATCACTCGGCGACCCACCTGCTGCACGAGGCCTTACGCCGGCGCCTGGGCGACCACGTCACCCAGAAGGGCTCGCTGGTCGCGCCCGACCGCCTGCGGTTCGACTTCAGCCATCCCAAGGCCCTGAGCCCTGAGGACCTGGCGGCGATCGAAGCCGACGTCAACGCACGGATCCGGGCCAACGCCCCGGTCGAGACCCGCTTCATGACCCCGGACGCGGCGATCGAAGCCGGCGCCCTCGCGCTTTTCGGCGAGAAGTACGGCGAGGAGGTGCGGGTCGTCTCCATGGGCGGGGCCGACAGCCTCAAGGGCGGCGAGCGGCAGTACTCGACCGAGCTCTGCGGCGGCACCCACGTCCGGCGGACCGGCGACATCGGCTTCCTCAAGATCACCCGGGAGGAGGCCCTGGCCTCCGGCGTGCGCCGCATCGAGGCCCTGGCCGGCGAAGCGGCCCTGGCCTACGTCGAGGCCCAGGACCACCTCCTGCAAGAGGCGGCGGCGGCCCTCAAGGCGGCGCCGGCTGAGCTGCCGGCGCGGATCGCCGGGCTGCTGGAGGAGCGCAAGCGCCTGCAGCGCGAGCTCAAGGACGCGCAGAAGCGCCTCGCGACCGGCGGCGGCGGCAAGGCCGCCGCGGCGCCCAAGGCTCGCGAGGTCGGCGGCATCGCCTTCACCGGCCGGGTCCTGGAGGACATCCCGCCGCGCGACCTGAAGCCCCTGGCCGACGAGCTGAAACGCAACGTCGGCAGCGGCGTGGTGGCCCTGGTCTCGGTCAACGAGGGCAAGGCCTCGATCGTGGTCGGGGTGACCGAAGACCTCACCTCCCGGCTCGACGCGGTCGAGCTTGTGCGCCGCGGTTCCGAGGCCCTGGGCGGCAAGGGCGGCGGCGGCCGTCCGGACATGGCCCAGGCCGGCGGCCCGGACGGCAGCAGGGCCGCCGCGGCTCTGACCGCCATCGAGGGCGCCCTGGCCGAGCTTCAGCCCGCCTGACAGGATAGGCCCTGGGCCGGGCCGAAGGGGTCGATCCCGGCGCGCGGGACCGCCCGCTCTTTCCAGGCCCAATGCCGGTCCCAGTGCCGGGGCCAGGTCAGCAACCTCGCCGTGTGGGTTCGCGGAAACGGTTACATCACGACCCGGCCTCGCGGCAGCCCTTGTGGCTGGATCCCGGGGGGCCGGCCCGCGGCTCCGTCCGGCAAACAAGCGGCCCGGATGTCCTTGGCCGCGAAGCGAAAACTCTGCTCATTTTGTGATCAGCCCTTCGGTTGACAGGGTCATGCCGTCGTGCCTCACTACCGCCCAATGCGGGGGTGGATTCCCCCTGGCCACGTCCTTAGCAGACCTAGCTCAGAAAGATAAAATTGGGAGGACACCCGTGAAACGCCCAATGCTGTCCGCGACCCTCGCGGTGGCGGCGTCCCTGTGCGTTACCCTGCCGGTGCAGGCGAAGACCCTGGTCTTCTGCTCCGAGGGCAGCCCCGAGGGCTTCAACCCGGCCTTCTACACCGCCGGCACCACCTTTGATGCCTCCTCGCAGGCGATCTACAACCGCTTGGTCGAGTTCGAGCGCGGCACGACCAACATCGAGCCGGCGCTGGCCGAGGACTGGACGATCTCCGGCGACGGCCTGGAGTACACGTTCAAGCTGCGCAAGGGCGTCAAGTTCCAGACCACCAAGGGCTTCACGCCGAGCCGCGACTTCAACGCCGACGACGTCCTCTTCAGTTTCCTGCGCCAGCTGAAGAAGGACCATCCCTACCACGCGGTCTCGGGCGGTTCCTTCGAGTACTTCAACGGCATGTCCATGCCGGATCTGCTGAAGGACGTGGTCAAGGTCGACGACTACACGGTGAAGTTCATTCTGAACCGGCCCGAGGCACCGATGATCGCCAACCTGGGCATGGACTTCGCCTCGATCTTCTCGGCCGAGTACGCCGACGCCATGATGAAGGCTGGGACCCCGGAGAAGGTCGACCTGGAGCCGGTCGGCACCGGTCCCTTCCAGCTGGTCGCTTACCAGAAGGACGCGGTGATCCGCTACAAGGCTCACCCGGACTACTGGGCCGGCAAGGCGGCGATCGACAATCTGGTCTTCGCGATCACGCCGGACGCCAACGTCCGCTACCAGAAGCTGCGGGCCGGGGAATGCCACGTCATGCCCTATCCCAACCCGGCCGACCTGGAGGCGATGAAGTCGGACCCGGAGATCAAGCTGCTGCAGCAGGAGGGCCTGAACGTCGGCTATCTCGGCTTCAACGTCGAAAAGAAGCCCTTCGACGACAGGAAGGTCCGCCAGGCCCTGAACATGGCCATCAACAAGCAGGCGATCATCGACGTGGTCTTCCAGGGCGCCGGCAAGGCGGCGAAAAACCCGATCCCGCCGACCATCTGGTCCTACAACGACGAGGTCCAGGACTATCCCTATGATCCCGAGAAGGCCAAGAAGCTGCTGGACGAGGCCGGCGTCAAGGACCTCAAGACCAACATCTGGGCCATGCCGGTGCAGCGGCCCTACAACCCCAACGCCCGGCGCATGGCCGAGCTGATTCAGGCCGACTGGGAGAAGGTCGGGGTCAAGGCCGATATCGTATCCTTCGAATGGGGCGAGTACCTCAAGCGCTCCAAGGAGGGCGAGCACGACTCGGTCCTGCTCGGCTGGACCGGCGACAACGGCGATCCGGACAACTTCCTCGCCGTGCTCTTGGGCTGCGACGGCGTCGGCGGCTCGAACCGCTCGCGCTGGTGCCACAAGCCTTTCGAGGAGCTGATCCAGAAGGCGAAGGTCACCAGCGAGCTGGAGGACCGGACCGAGCTCTACGAGCAGGCCCAGGTCGTTTTCAAGGAAGAGGCGCCCTGGGTCACGATCGCGCATTCCGTGGTCTTCAAGCCGGTGCGCAAGGAGGTCAAGAACTTCCGGATCAATCCTTTCGGGACGCACGTCTTCTATGGCGTCGACCTCGAGGAGTAGGAGCGGCCTAACGGTGTGAAACGGGGCGGGGAAGGCCATCCTTCCCCGCCCGACTTTCTTGGCGGCTGGATTGGCAGGACATGCTGCGCTTCGTGCTGACGCGACTGGGGCACCTGATCCCGACCTTCGTCGGAGTCACGATCGTCGCCTTCGCCTTCATCCGGTTAATACCCGGCGATCCGATCGAGGTCCTGGCCGGCGAGCGCAGCGTCAGCCCCGAGCGCCACGCCGAACTGATGCGGCAGTTCGGCTACGACAAGCCGTTGTGGCAGCAGTACCTGAACTATGTCGGCGACCTTTTCCAAGGCGACCTCGGGCAGTCGATCGTCACCCGGCGGCCGGTGGTGGAGGAGTTCCTGACGCTATTTCCGGCCACGATCGAGCTCTCGCTCTGCGCCATCGTTCTGGCGATCGCGATCGGCCTGCCCTTCGGCATCCTGGCCGGGGTCAAGCGGGGCTCGATCCTCGACCACGGGGTCATGACCGTTTCCCTGACCGGCTATTCCATGCCGATCTTCTGGTGGGGCCTGCTGCTGATCATCTATTTCTCCGCCACCCTCGGCTGGACCCCTGTGTCTGGGCGGATCTCGCTGCTCTACTTCTTCGAACCGGTGACCGGCTTCATGCTGATCGATAGCCTGCTGTCGGGCGAGGAGGGCGCCTTCCGCTCGGCGGTCCGCCACCTGATCCTGCCGACCGTGGTCCTGGCAACGGTTCCCATGGCGGTGATCGCGCGCCAGACCCGCTCCGCCATGCTCGAGGTGCTGAGCGAGGATTACGTCCGCACCGCGCGGGCCAAGGGCCTGCCGCCGCTGCGGGTGGTCGGCCTGCACGCCCTGCGCAACGCCCTGATCCCGGTGGTCACGGTGATCGGCCTTCAGGTCGGCGTGCTGCTGGCGGGCGCGATCCTGACCGAGACCATCTTTTCCTGGCCGGGGATCGGCAAGTGGATGGTCGACTCGATCTTCCGCCGCGACTATCCCTCGGTGCAGGGCGGACTGCTGATGATCGCGGGGATCGTGATGATCGTGAACATGCTGGTCGACCTGCTCTACGGCCTGATCAACCCGCGGATCCGGCGGACGGGATAGCGCCATGACCGAGATTGCCCGAGCGGCGAAGCCAGAGACGCAGGCCCGGGAGGAGAACGCGACCCTCCTGATGCTGAAGGAGTTCTGGTTCTACTTCAGCGAGAACCGGGGCGCCGTGATCGGCATGGTCGTCATCGTCGCCGTCGTTCTGATGGCGATCTTCGCGGATCTCCTCGCGCCGCATCTGCCCAACGAGCAGAACCGCGATCACCTGCTGCAGCCGCCGGCCTGGGAGGAGGGCGGCAGCTGGGCCTTTCCCTTGGGCACCGACGCGACCGGCCGCGACATGCTGTCGCGGATCATGCACGGCGCGCGCTACTCGTTGCTGATCGGCTGCATCGTGGTCACGCTTTCGCTGTCGTCCGGCATCCTGCTGGGGCTGGTCGCCTCGTTCTTCAGGGGCTTCGTCGAGACCGGGATCATGCGCCTGATGGACATCATCCTGGCCGTGCCCAGCCTGCTCCTGGCACTGGTCATCGTCGCGATTCTGGGGCCGGGCCTGGAGAATGCGATGATCGCCGTCGCCGTGGTCTACATGCCGCACTTCGTCCGCCTGACCCGTGCCTCCGCGATTGCCGAGCTGTCCAAGGACTACGTCACGGCCAGCCGGGTCTCCGGCGCCGGGCTCTTCCGTCTGATGTTCTCCACGGTGCTGCCCAACTGCATGGCGCCGCTGATCGTGCAGGCGACCTTGAGCTTCTCGGCCGCGATCCTGGACGCCGCGGCGCTGGGCTTCCTCGGCATGGGTGCCCAGCCGCCGACGCCCGAATGGGGCACCCTGCTGGCCGACGCCCGCGACTTCATCACCCGGGCCTGGTGGGTGGTGACCTTCCCCGGCCTGGCGATCCTGGTCACGGTGCTGTCCTTCAACCTCATGGGCGACGGTCTGCGCGACGCCCTGGATCCGAAGCTGAAGCGGAGCTGAGCGCCGTGGCCCTGCTCGAGATCCGCAACCTTTCGGTCGAGTTCCAGACTGCCTTCGGACCCTTCCGTGCGGTCGACGGCATCGATCTGACCTTGGAGGAGGGCGATATCCTGGGCGTCGTCGGGGAGTCCGGCTCCGGCAAGAGCGTCACCATGCTCGCCTTGATGGGCCTGCTTCCCTGGACCGCCAAGGTCGAGGCCGAGCGGCTCGCCTTCGCCGGCCAGGACCTGCTGGGCCTGCCGACCGCGGCGCGGCGGCGGATCGTCGGCAAGGACATGGCGATGATCTTCCAGGAGCCCATGACCAGCCTCAACCCCTGCTTCACCGTCGGCTTTCAGATTATGGAGTCGCTCAAGGTCCACGAGGGCCTGGCCCGCCACGACCGCCGCCGGCGCGCCGTGGAGCTGCTCGACCTGGTCGGGATCCCGGATCCCGAGACCCGCCTCGATGCCTTTCCGCACCAGCTGTCCGGCGGCATGAACCAGCGGGTCATGATCGCCATGGCGATCGCCTGCAACCCGCGGCTCCTGATCGCCGACGAGCCGACCACAGCGCTCGACGTGACCATCCAGGCTCAGATCCTCGACCTGCTGCTGCGCCTGCAGCGGGAGCGACGCATGGCCCTGGTGCTGATCACCCACGACATGGCGGTCGTTGCCGAGACGGCGCAGCGGGTGACCGTGATGTACGCCGGCCAGCAGGTCGAGGAGCGGGGCGTCGACCGGCTCTTCGCCCATCCCCGCCATCCCTATACCGCGGCGCTGCTGGACGCGCTGCCGGAGCGGGCGAAGGGCAAGCGGCGCCTGCCGACGATCCCCGGAGTGGTGCCGGGCGCCGGCGACCGGCCCGAAGGCTGCCTCTTCAACCCGCGCTGCCGCTTCGCCGAGGACCGCTGCCGCAGCGAGCGGCCGGCGCTCGACGGCGACGGCGGCGGCCGCGTACGCTGCTTCCGTCCGCTGGACCGTCCCTCCGACAGCGGCGCCACGGGAGACGCGGCATGAGCGCCCCGGTCCTCGAGGCGGCCGAGCTGGCCCGCCACTACGAGGTGCGGCGCGGCTTCCTCGCCGGCAGCGCGACGGTCAAGGCCCTGGCCGGCGCGTCCTTCCGGCTGGCGCCGGGCAAGACCCTGGCGGTGGTTGGCGAGTCCGGCTGCGGCAAGTCGACTCTGGCCCGCCTGGTCACCCAGATCGAGCGGCCGACCGCGGGCCGGCTGATCATCGACGGCCGGGATGTGACCGAGGCGGGTACGGCCGAGCTTCATGAGATCCGCAAGGTGGTCCAGATCGTCTTCCAAGACCCCTTCGGCTCGCTCAACCCGCGCAAGAAGGTGGGCGCGATCCTGGAAGAGCCGCTGGTCATCAACACCTCCATGAGCGCCGCCGAGCGGGCCGAGCGGGCGCGCGAGATGATGGCCAAGGTCGGGCTGCGGCCGGAGCACTACAACCGCTATCCGCACATGTTTTCCGGCGGCCAGCGACAGCGCATCGCCATCGCCCGGGCGCTGATGCTGCAGCCCCGGATCCTGGTCGCCGACGAGCCGGTCTCGGCCTTGGACGTCTCGATCCAGGCCCAGGTCCTGAACCTGCTGATGGACCTTCAGGAGGAGTTCAACCTGGCCTATCTCTTCATCTCCCACGACCTCTCGGTGGTGCGCCACCTCTGCGACGAGGTCATGGTGATGTACCTGGGCCGGCCGGTGGAGCAGGGCGCTCGCGATGCGATCTTCGAACGGCCCGCGCACCCCTATACCCGCGCCCTCCTGGCCAGCACGCCGGCGGTGGACCCGCAGCGACGGCACGAGCGGATCGCGCTCAAGGGCGAGTTGCCCTCGCCCCTGGACCCGCCGCCGGGCTGCGCCTTCCACCGCCGCTGTCCGCACGCGACCGAGGCCTGCAGCCGCGAGCTGCCCGAGTTGCGCGCCTTCGACGGCCGCCAGGTCGCCTGCCACCATGCGGAGACGATCGCCGAGCCGGTCAGCGCGCAGGCCTGACCCGCGCCATTACAGCTATTGCGAGAAAGTTCCTGAGGCTAGCCTGTTGGTCGTGCGCTCGCCCGGGGATCCTAGCGCACTTCCCGATTAGACGCGTTCGCGTCTGGCCGGGAATAGTGCGCTATCACTCTGAAGGTAGGGCATTACATCCGGCCAGATGGATCGCGAAGCGATTCTATCTGATCGGATAATGCCCTAGGCGCCGGAGATCCGGGGCGATGGTGAAGCGGTGCAACAGGAAGGCGGGACGCGGTGCAGTTGGATCATTTCTCGCGCCTGGTGGCGGACGAGGTCTTCCAGCATTTTCCAGGTTGGCAGGCTTCGGCCCGGGTCCATCTCGACTCGGGCGAGACCGGCCATCTTTTCATCGAGGTGCCCGCGCCGGAGGGCGCCGATCTCCAGCCCACGCTCTACGTGATCACCAAGGCGAAGGTCATCACCGTCGGCGTCGATCACTACAACGGCCATTTCGGCCGCTTCACCAGCAGCGAGGAGGATCCGGACTGCCTGACCTGGCTCCGGAGGTTCCTGGCCGAGGAGATCGTAATCGTCTCCTGGTGGTCGGGCACAAACCTGCGCGGCGCGACCTGGAGCCAGCCGGACCTGCTTCCGGCGGCCCCCACGGACTGCCGGCCCTACGACCGGGTCCGGGTCCGCTCCTGGCGCGGCAGCCACGACCAGGACCTCGGCGCCTGACCCCTGCGACGCTGTCGAAGCCGGCCGGACCCTCCAGGTTCGGCCGGCCCGCTGCGACTACTGAACGTCGGCGGCGACCTTCAGCGAGATCATCTTGTCCGGGTTCTGGACCGTGCCGCTGCGGTCGCTCTCCGGCGCCTTCTTGATCAGGTCGACGAACTGCATGCCCTCGACGACCTTGCCGAAGACCGTGTACTGGCCGTTCAGGAAGGAGGCCGGCGCGAAGCAGATGAAGAACTGGCTGTTGGCGCTGTTGGGGTTCTGGGACCGCGCCATGCCGAGGGTGCCGCGCTCGAAAGGCCGGTCGGAGAATTCCGCCGGCAGGTCGGGCTTGTCCGAGCCGCCGCGTCCGGTCCCGGTCGGGTCGCCGGTCTGGGCCATGAAGCCGCCGATGACGCGGTGGAAGACGATCCCGTCGTAGAAGCCCGCGCGCGCCAGCTCCTTGATCCGGGCGACGTGCTTGGGCGCGACGTCGGGGTAGAGCTCGATCACGACCTTGCCGTCCTTAAGCTCCAGGATCAGGGTGTTTTCCGGATCTGAGGCGGCGC
This sequence comes from Kiloniellales bacterium, assembly GCA_030066685.1. Classification (NCBI taxonomy): domain Bacteria; kingdom Pseudomonadati; phylum Pseudomonadota; class Alphaproteobacteria; order Rhodospirillales; species Kiloniellales bacterium. Next base: position 100,701 of record JASJBF010000018.1, read on the forward strand.
CGGCCCCCTCGCTGCCTTGGGTCATGGTGAGAGCTCCCGCAAATAGCACTGTCAGGACGAAGGTGGTCAGCCGGCGGCCTGCCGTCATTTCATCGCCTCCTGGAGGTTTTCGTCGATCTTGTCCATGAACTGGTCGGTGTTGAGCCAGGTCTGGTCCGGCCCGATCAGCAGGGCCAGGTCCTTGGTCATGAAACCGGATTCCACCGTGTCGATGCAGACCTTTTCCAGGGCTTCCGCGAAGTTCACGACGTCGGGCGTATCGTCAAAGCGTCCGCGATAGGCGAGCCCGCGGGTCCAGGCGAAGATCGAGGCGATGGGGTTCGTCGAGGTTTCCTTGCCCTGCTGGTGCAGGCGGTAGTGGCGGGTGACGGTGCCGTGGGCCGCCTCGGCCTCGATGGTGTTGCCATCAGGCGTCATCAGGACCGAGGTCATCAGGCCCAGCGAGCCGAAGCCCTGGGCCACCGTGTCGGACTGGACGTCGCCGTCGTAGTTCTTGCAGGCCCAGACGAAGCCGCCGGACCACTTCAGCGCGCAGGCCACCATGTCGTCGATCAGGCGGTGCTCGTAGGTGATGCCCTTGGCGTCGAACTTGTCCTTGAACTCGGCGTCGAAGACCTCCTGGAAGAGGTCCATGAAGCGGCCGTCGTAGGCCTTGAGGATGGTGTTCTTGGTCGAGAGGTAGACCGGCCAGCCCAAGGCCAAGCCGTAGTTCATGCAGGCCCGGGCGAAGCCGCGGATCGATTCGTCGAGGTTGTACATCCCCATGGCGATGCCGGAATCGGGGAAGTCAAAGATCTCGTGGCTGATCACCTCGCCGCCGCCGGCCGGGGTGAAGGTCAGGGTCAGCTTGCCGGGGCCGGGCACCAGGAAGTCGGTCGCGCGGTACTGGTCGCCGAAGGCGTGGCGGCCGATCACGATCGGCTGGGTCCAGCCCGGCACCAGGCGCGGCACGTTGTCGCAGATGATCGGCTGGCGAAAGACGGTGCCGCCCAGGATGTTGCGGATCGTGCCGTTGGGCGAGCGCCACATCTTCTTCAGTCCGAACTCCTCGACCCGGGCCTCGTCGGGCGTGATGGTCGCGCACTTGACGCCGACCCCGTACTGCTTGATGGCGTTGGCCGAGTCCACGGTGATCCGGTCGTCGGTGGCGTCCCGGCTCTGGACCGAGAGGTCGAAGTACTTCAGGTCGACATCGAGGTAGGGCAGGATCAGCTTGTCCTTGATCTTGGCCCAGATGATCCGCGTCATCTCGTCGCCGTCGAGTTCGACGAGCGGGGTCTTCACTTCGATTTTCGCCATCTTCCCTCTCCAGCGGCCCCCGGCCCGCGCGCGCGGACCGGCGCGGCAAGATAGCAGGCAGGATCGACATGGCAAGCGGGGCTCCCGCCCGTGTCGCCTGCCGCCTTGCAGTTAGGTTAGAGCTTTCGCGAATCCACTTTGAGGCGAGGCGGTGCGGCCGCCGCCAGGGCCTGGAAAAGGGCGTCGATGCTGTCTACGACCTGGAAGAGATGCCGGTGCTGCGGGCGCACGAAGCCGGCCTCGGCCTGATGCGCGACCATTTCCAGCAGCGGGTCCCAGTAGCCGTCGAGGTTGACCAGCAGGACCGGCGCGTCGTGCAGGCCGAGCTGCTTCCAGGTGACGATCTCGAAGGTCTCGTCCAATGTCCCGAGGCCGCCCGGCAGGGCGCAGAAGGCGTCGGACAGCTCGAACATCCGCATCTTGCGCACGTGCATGGAGTCGACGATCTCGAGCCGGGTCAGGCCGTCGTGACCGACCTCCTGATCCTGCAGGTGGCCGGGGATGATGCCGATCACCTCGCCGCCGGCCTCCAGCGCGCCGTCGGCGACCGCGCCCATCATGCCGACCCGGCCGCCGCCGAAGACGATCCCGATGCCGCGTTCGGCGGCCGCCCGGCCGACCCGCCGCGCCGCCTCAAGGTAGCCCGGGTCGGCACCGTTCGAGGAACCGCAGTAGACGCAGAGGGCGGAAATCCCGGTCACAACAGTGTGTCCTTTCATTGGACTTGGAAGAGCATCGCGTTAACCTGATTCGAGCCGGCACGACAAGGGCCGGCTGCTTGCCCCGAGGTACGGCCGGGAATAAGCGGCCCGGGACACGGGTTTATCCGGGTGTTACCCCTCCCGCAGGGTAGCGCGATTTCCAATCAGGGGAGAGAAAATGAACAAGCTTGCAGCAGTCCTGTGTATCGCGGCCGCCCTGGGGCTCAGCACCCAGGCGCTGGCGGTCGACGAGCCCGAGAACGTCATCAAGTACCGCCAGGCCGTGATGAAGGCGATCGGCGGCCACATGGCTTCAATTGCGAGTGTGGTCAAGGGCCAGGTCTCCTACACGGATCACGTGGCGGGTCATGCCAACAGCATCAATGCCATGTCGAAGAACGTGACCGCGGTCTTTCCCAAGGGGACCGACAACGGCAGCCACAAGACCGCGGCGCTACCCAAGATCTGGGAAGACTGGGCCGGCTTCGAGAAGGCGGCGCAGGCGCTGGATGCCGCATCGGCCAACCTGGCCAGCGTCGCCGCAAGCGGCGACAAGCAGAAGCTCGCCGCCGCCTTCGGCGACCTGGGCAAGGCTTGCGGCGGCTGCCACAAGCCCTATCGGGTCAAGAAGTAGATTGGACCGGCCTTGCGTGATCCCAGGAAGGGCAGGAGCCGCAGCGTCCGGCGGGGGCGGGGCCGCCTCGCCTGCTTCGCGGTTCTCGGCGTTCTCGGCCTTGCGGCGCTTGCGAGGAGCGCAGCCGCCCAGGGCAATTCCGGGCCGGGCGATGCGGCAAGAGGCGAATACCTCTTCCGTGCGGCCGGCTGCTATGCCTGCCACACCCGTCCGGTGTCGGGGGCGCGGCCGCTGGCTGGCGGCCGCGCCTTCACGACCCCCTACGGCACCTTCTATTCGCCCAACATAACTCCGGACCCCGAGCACGGGATCGGCCGCTGGGCGCTGACCGACTTCGCCCGGGCGCTGCGCCTCGGCGAGGCCCCGGACGGCAGCCACTACTTCCCGGCTTTCCCTTTTCCCTCCTACACCGGGATGCAGAACCAGGACCTTGCGGACCTCTGGGCCTATCTTCAGGGCGTCGATCCCGCTCCCGAGCCCAACATTGCACACGAGCTCGATTTCCCCTTTGGATTCCGTTTCCTGGCCGGCGTGTGGAAATGGCTGTTCTTCGAGCCCGGCGCCTTCCAGCCCGTCCCCGAAAAGGACGCCCAGTGGAACCGCGGCGCCTATCTGGTCCGGCATCTCGGCCATTGCGGCGAATGCCACACCCCACGCAACGCCCTCGGCGCCCTCGACGGCGACCGCCAGCTCGCCGGCACCCTCAAGGGACCCGACGGCAAGAAGGTGCCGAACATCACGCCGCATCCCGGCGACGGGATCGGCGAATGGTCGGAGTCGGATCTGACCTTTTTCCTGCAGCTCGGCGTCATGCCGGACGGCGACGTCGCCGGCGGTTCGATGGAGGACGTGATCCGCGAGGGCACCGGGCACCTGACCGAAAACGACCGCAAGGCGATCGCAGCTTACCTGAAATCGCTGCCGGAACAGCCAGGGCCTTGAAGGGGCTGAGCATTGCGCCGGCCCCCCCGGCGTACTAGGTTGCTGGATCTGGCGGCGACGCCTGGAAGCCTTTGGAGAACCGCGACCGGTGAAACGAAGTCTCGTTATCGCTGCGGTTTTTGCCTTTCTCGCCCTGTTAGCCTTCGGCCTTTGGCAAATTCACGACCGGCAGGCCGGCGACGCCCCTGTCGCGTCGCAGCCTTCTTCTTCCGGCGCGGAAACCGCGACCGCGCCCACGCCGGGCGCCGGCGGCGAGGCGGGAACCTCGGGCGGCGACCCGGCGCCGGAGCAGGGCGAGCCGGCGACCGGAGTCGGGCCGCAGACCGCGGCGCTTCCGCCCGCGGATTCCGACCCACCGGCCGCCGGCCCCGGCCTGGTCCCGCCGAGCTTCGACGTGGTGCGGGTCGAGCCGAACGGCGACGCGGTCATGGCCGGACGGGCGCCGCCGGCCAGCGCGATCACCATCACCGACAACGGCGAGGTCTACGGCCGCGCGGAGAGCAACCGCCGCGGCGAATGGACCTTCGTGTCGGAGTTCCCGCTGGCGCCGGGCAATCACGAGATCAGCCTCTGGGCCGAGACCCCCGACGGCATCCGCATCGAGTCGGAAGAGGTCGTCGTCATCGCCGTGCCCGAGCCGCAGATTGCAGAGGCTGGCGGCCCGGCCCAGACCCCGGTCACCGTCCTGATCCCCAAGAGCGGCGAGGGTCCCAGCACGGTGCTGCAGGCGCCGCGCGGCGAGGGCATCGCGGTCAACGACCTGGTCCTGGAGGCGATCGACTACGACGTCGCCGGCCGGCTCATCGTCAGCGGCCGGGCGACTCCCGGCGGCCAGGTCATCGCCTACCTGGACAACCGGCCCCTGGGCGGCGCGGTGGTGAGTGAGGAAGGTCGCTGGAGCGTCACCAGCCCGGAGGCCCTGGCACCGGGCCTGCACGAGCTGCGCATCGACCAGATCGATTCCGGCGGCAAGGTGATTGCCCGGGTTCAGACCCCGCTGTCGCGCTCCCAGCTGCTGACCCAGCTGCCCGGCGACCAGTTCTTCATCGTCCAGCCCGGCAACAGCCTGTGGCGGATCGCCCGCGGCGCCTACGGAACGGGCCAGCGCTACACCATGATCTTCGAGGCCAACAAGGACCAGATCCGCAATCCGGACCTGATCTATCCAGGGCAGATCTTCGTGCTGCCCTCGAGCGAGTAGACGCGTCGGGCCGGGACGCCGCCGGGCTTCGGGACCTACTGGATCCGGTCGCGGAGGGAACGCTGCGGCAGAACCTCGGTCAGGAAGCGCAAGTAGGGCAGGGCCTCTAGCAGCATGGCCGCGATTGCCGCGAGCACCTGGCTGATGGTCGAGGGGCTCGGGCGCGGGCAGGCCGCCTCGAGCCGGAGGTGCTGCCGATCGTCGATGAGGATGCGGCCGTGCGGCAGGACGCCGGCGGCCCGGACCAGCTGCTGGGCGTAATGCCGGCCGAGGGGCGATTCCGCCGTGTAGGGCAGTTCGCCGAGATCGGCGGCAAGGCTGATCCGATCGCTCCCGGCCCCGGAGATCTCGATGTCGAAGGGAACGCCGAGGTAGTGGAACCGGACATGCAGCGGCTTGCCCGGATCGCGCCGCGTCACCCGGCCGGCGTCGTCGAGCTCGACGGCGCCGAACTCCAAGGGCAGGTTCCGCTTGGCCAGGGCTTCGATGGTCGGGATGCCGGACTCGAAGAGCCGCTTGGCCGTTTCGTTCCGACCTTGTTCCATGCCGAGGGGCTTTCGATATCGGTGGAAATCTGTTTGTCTGTCCTTTAACTATCAGTCCAGATTTAAGGAGCGGTAAAACCGCTGCCGTCGCCCAAGGTTTGGAATTGCTTAACCTTGTGGTCCTAGGCCTGGGCCCCGGCGCCTTGCCTTGGGCGCCTTGCCCGGCAACCTGGCCGGGACGGCGGCCGCTTCGAACAGCGCGGAACCGAACTTGCTGAAATACGTCATCTCTCCGATACACCCTGCGGGCTGGCCCTTTGTCGGCATCGCCCTTGCGATCGCCGTCGTCCTGGGCCTGTTCTCGGGGCTGCTGTTCTGGCTCGGCCTCGCTCTGGTCCTGTTCTGCCTCTATTTCTTCCGCGACCCGACAAGGGTCACGCCGCAGCGCCAGGGCTTGGTGGTCAGTCCCGCCGACGGCGTGGTGACGGCGATCGAGCGTGCGCCGCCGCCGCCCGAGCTGGGTCTGGAAGCCCATCCGCTGACTCGGATCAGCGTCTTTCTCAGCGTGCTGGACGTCCACGTGAACCGGGTGCCAGCCGACGGTACGGTGCTGACCTCGGCCTATCACCCCGGCCGCTTCTTCAATGCCGCGCTGGACAAGGCCTCTGAGCAGAACGAGCGGCAGTCGGTCAGCCTGAAGACCCCAGACGGCCGGATCATCGCCTTCGTGCAGATCGCCGGCCTGATCGCCCGGCGCATCATCTGCGACCTGAAGGAGGGCCAGGAGGTCCGCGCCGGCGAGCGCTTCGGCCTGATCCGCTTCGGCAGCCGGACCGACGTCTACCTGCCGGACGGTACCGCGCCCCTGGTCGCGGTCGGCCAGCGCATGATCGGCGGCGAGACCGTCCTGGCCGACCTGGCGACCCAGGAAGGGCCGCGGCCGGGCGAGGTCCGCTAGATGAGCGGTGCGCGGCGGCGCCGCCTGCGGGTCCTGCCGATCTATCGGCTGATCCCCAACGCCATCACGTTGCTCGCCCTCTGTTCCGGGATCAGTGGCATGCGCTTCGCCCTCGAGGGGCGTTGGCAGATGGCGGTCGGGGCGATCATCCTCGCCGCCGTGCTGGACGGCCTCGACGGCCGGATCGCCCGCTTGGTCGGCAGCACGACCAAGATGGGCGCGGAGCTCGACTCGCTGTCGGACGTGGTCAGCTTCGGGGTGGCGCCGGCCATGATCGTCTACCTCTGGGCGCTGCAGGATCTGCGCGGTTTCGGCTGGGCGGTCGCCCTGGTCTTCGCAATCTGCTGCGCCCTACGCCTGGCCCGATTCAACGCCGGGCTCGACGAGGAAGACCCGCCGCCCTGGTCGCACCAGTATTTCACCGGCGTGCCAGCGCCGGCCGGCGGCCTGCTGCTGCTCCTGCCGCTGGTGGTGACCTTTGAATTCGAGTCCGCCTTCTTCGCCTCGGCCTGGGTCAACGCCCTGATGGCGATGCTGGTCGGCGGCCTGATGGTCAGCCGTCTGCCGACTTTCTCGCTCAAGGGCGTCAAGGTGCCGATGCGCCACGCCTGGCTGACCCTGCTGGGCTTCGGCGCCTTCGCCGCCTTCCTGCTGTCCAACCTCTGGCTGACCCTGCTTTGCACCGGGGTGATCTACCTCGGCTCGATCTTCTTCGCCTACCACAGCTTCCGCCGCGTGCAGGCGCGCTCGCTCGGCGCGGACTCCTCCGCGGTTGCGGAAGACGCCCACGACTGAGCACTCTTTGGTATCGAGTTATTCGGCGGCTTTCGGCAGCTGCGGCACCGCGGTGTCGGGCGCGTCCGCCTTCGCCGCGGCGCGCCGGCGCCGCCTGTCGCGCCAATCCCGTAGGTTCTCGCGCAGCATCAGCGCGGAGGGCGTGACGAAGAGGGTGAGCAGGGTGGCGAAGCCGAGGCCGAAGACGATCGCGGTCGAGAGCTGGCGCCACCACTGGGTCGAGGGCGCGCCGACCTGGACGGCGCGGTCGATGAAGTCGATGTTCATGCCCAGGACCATGGGCATCAGGCCCAGGATCGTCGTCACCGTGGTCAGCAGGACGGGGCGCAGGCGCTGCGCGCCGGTCTGCAGGATCGCCTCGGGCCCGCTGGGCGCGCTCTCCTTGAGACGGTCGAAGGTATCGATCAGCACGATGTTGTTGTTGACCACGATGCCGGCGAGCGCGATCACCCCGATGCCCGACATGACGATGCCGAAGGGCTGACCGGTCACCAGCAGACCGAGCATGACTCCGATGGTCGACATCACGACCGCCGAGAGGATCAGGAAGGCGCTGTAGAAGCTGTTGAACTGGGTGACCAGGATGATCGCCATCAGGAACAGCGCGATGATGAAGGCCTTCATCAGGAAGGCCTGCGCTTCCTTCTGTTCCTGGTCTTCGCCCTTGAAGCGCACCTTGACCCGCGGGTCGATCTCGGTCGTCGCGAGCCAGGTCTTCAGCTCGTTGACCTTGTCGTCGGCCAGGATCTTGTCGCCGGTCGCCGCGTCGAAGCCGGTGTCGGCGCGCAAGGTCATGGACCGGCTGCCGTCGACCCGGCGCAGCAATCCGACCCGCGGCTTGGCGCTGCGGGTCACGAAGTTTGAGATCGGGACCAGCCCGGTCTTGGTCTGGACCCGGATCTGGTCCAGATAGTCGACCGTGCGGTAGACCTCGGGCAGGCGGACCACGATGTCGATCTCGTCGTCGCTCTCGTCCGGCCGGTACTCGCCCAGCTTCATGCCGTTGGTGACCATCCGCACGTAGGAGCCGAGCAGGCTGACGTCGGCGCCGTACTTGGCGGCCTCGGCGCGGTCGACCTCGATCTGCCACTCGATGCCGGGCATCGGCAGGCCGTCTTCCAGGTCGACCAGCCCCTCCATGCTGCGCAGCTTGTCGTAGACCTTGACCGTCACGGGCGCGATCAGCTCGGGAATGTCGGAGGCGATCTCGATCTGGATCGGCTTGCCGACCGGCGGTCCGGCCTCCTGCTTCCGGGTCTCGATGAAGATCCCGGCCAGATCCGACGCGCGCTGCCTGACGTCGGCCATGATGATGTCGGCCGGCCGCCGCAGGTCCCAGTCGACGAACTCGACCCGAATCGTGCCGATGATGTCCTCCGGGTCGTCGCGCTCGCGGCCCGAGGAGGCGACGCTGCGGGCGTAGATGGCGTGGAACTCGCCGCGCTCGCGCTGCAGGTCCAGGACCCGTTCCTCGACCTGCCGCAGCAGGGCGTCGCGCTCCTGGACCGACAGGTTGCCGCGGGCGTGGACCTGCAAGGCCGCGTTGTCCGGCTCGACGTCAGGGAAGAACTCGATGCCCTTGCCGAGCTTCACGTAGGCGAACTGGGCGCCGATCAGCAGGACCACGGCGGCCAGGAGCACCGTTCCCGGCCGCTTGAGCAGGACGTTCAGGACCCGCAGGTAGGTCCCGGTCATGCCGTGAACTCGGTCCAGGTTGATCGCCTGCCCGGCAGAGATCGCCTTCGCGGTCTCCGGATCGGCGCTGCCGCCGGACTTGCCGAAGATCGCGCCCAGGGTCGGCACGAAGATCAGCGCCATCAGCAGCGAGGCGGTCAGGGTGGCGACCAGGGTGATCGGCAGGAACTTCATGAACTCGCCGACGATGCCCGGCCAGAAGATCAGCGGCAGGAAGGCGGCGAGGGTGGTCGCGGTGGCGGCGATGATCGGCCAGGCCATGCGCTTGGCCGCGAGGCCGTAGGCGCTCCGCTTGTCCAGGCCCTCGCACATCTTGCGGTCGGCGTACTCGGTGACCACGATGGCGCCGTCGACCAGCATGCCGACGGCCAGGATCAGGCTGAACAGCACCACGATGTTGATCGTGAAGCCCAGGGTCGCGAGCACCAGGATTCCGGTCAGGAAGGACCCCGGGATGGCGACGCCGACCAGCCCGGCCGAGCGCAGGCCCAGCGCCGCGACGACCACGATCATGACCAGCAGGATCGCGCTGGCCACGTTGTTCTGCAGGTCGGTCAGCATGGTCCGGATGTGGGTCGACTTGTCCTGGCTGTAGGTGACAACCAGGTTCTCCGGCCAGCCGGCCTGCTGTTCCGCGACCGCGGCGCGCACGCTCTCGATGGTCTCGATGATGTTGGCGCCGGTGCGCTTGCGGACCTCGAGCGCCAGCGCCGGCTTGCCGTTGATCCGGGCGAAGCCTTCGGGATCCTTGAAGGTCGGCTTCAGGACGCCGATGTCGCCGAAGGTCACCGCGACGTCGTCGTCGACCTTGATCGGCATGTTCAGGATGTCGTCGACGGTCTCGAAGAGGCCGGGGACCTTGATCGAGAAGCGGCCCTGGCCGGTGTCGACGGCGCCGGCCGCGACCAGCCGGTTGGAGCGGGAGACGGAGCTGATGATGTCCTCGGCGTCCAGGTTGTAGCTTTCCAGGACCAGGGGATCGACGATTAGCTCGACCTGCTCCTCGCGGTCGCCGCCGATGGTGACGTCCAGCACGTTAGGGATGCGCTGCAACTCGTCCTTCAGGTCGCGGGCGATGCGCAGCAGGACCCGCTCCTGCAGCTCGCCCGACAGGGTGACGACCATGACCGGGAAGAGGCTTAGGTTGACCTCGTTGACCGTCGGCTCGTCGGTCTCGTCCGGCAGCTCGGGCTTGCCCAGGTCGACCTTCTCGCGGACGTCGTCCAGCGCCTTGTCGGCGTCGAAGCCGGCCTCGAACTCGAGCACCACGCTTGCGCCACCTTCGAAGGCGGTGGCGCGGCGTTCCTTGACCCCTTCGATGCCCTCGAGCTGCTCCTCCATCGGCTTGATCAGCAGGCGCTCGGCATCCTCGGGCGAGATGCCCTCGTGGGACATCGAGACGTAGATGATCGGAATGTTGATGTCCGGGTCGGCTTCCTTGGGCACCGTCACATAGGCGTAGGTGCCGGCAATCAGCACCAGGACCAGGGTTGCCAGGACGGTCCGCGAATGGCCGAGGGCCGCGTCGATCAGCGCCTTCATTCGAGCGCGCCCTGCTGCACGGGTTCCAGGGTCGCCTCGTCGATGGCCTCGACGACCTGGCCGGGCGTCACGTAGTCCTGGCCAACCGTGATCAGGGTGACGCGCTCGGGCAGCCCGGCCAGCCAGACACCATCGGCGTCCTCGCCGATGATCCTCACTGGGTGGAACTCGACCCGGCTGTTATCGCCCAGGGCCTTGACGCCGACCGTGCCGCTGTCTGTCAGGCTCAGGATCGCCGGCGAGACCCGGTGGGCCGAGGTCAGCGCCGTCGGCAGAATCAGCTCGGCGATCAGCCCGTCCGGGATCAGGGAACCGGGGTTGTCGGCTTCCAGCTCGATGCGGAAGGTGCGGGTCTCGGGATCGGCCACTGCGCTGATGAAGCGGACACGTCCCTCCAGCTCGGGCCCGCCGACCAGACGAATCCTGCCGGCGCTGCCGAGCTGAAGCCGGGCGATGTCGCGCTGCGAGGCGTAGCCGACGGCCAGGATCGGATCGAGGTCGACGATCCGCGCCACGACCGCGCCGACGTCGGCAAAGTCGCCGACCTCCATCTGGCGGTCGTCGATGACGCCGTCGAAGGGCGCCTTGATGACCAGGTTGGCCAGGGCGACCTCGGCTTCTTCGACCTCGGCTTCGGCGGCCTCGACCTCGGCCTTGGCGGCGGCTAGGTTGGTCTCGGCGCGGAAGCCCTTTTTCGCCAGCTTCTCGGCCGCCTCGAATTCGATCCGGCGCTGGGTCAGAAGCGCTTTCGCCTTCTGCAGGCGGGCCGGGCGGTACTCCGGCGCCAAGCGGACGATGACGTCGCCGGCCTTGACCCGGCTGCCCTTATCGACGGCCACCTCGATCACCCGCCCACGAGCCTCGGATTTGATGTCGACCGCCCGCTCGGCCTGGGTGTCGCCGCGCAACAAGGTGCGGGTAGGCCGGGCCACGGCGTCCTGGGTGCGCACGCGGACCTTCGCCGTGCCGTTGGCGAGGGAGAGATCCGCCGGCGGCTTCTTTGCGACCTGCTCCTCGCCGCCGTTCAACTGGCCCGAGGCGACCCAGGCGATCGCCGCGATCGCAAGGAGAAGCGAGATGACGTAGGACCGCTTCATGAAGGCATCGGGCTCCGGCTGTTGCTCTCAGGTGCTACGTTGCGGAGGGGCTTTCCGTTCATTGCCGCCCGGCTATTCCGCCACCAGGCGCTGACCGCCTTCGGCCTCGTCCAGGAAGCGGTCGCGGTTGGCCAGCAGGTAATCGCGGGCGCTCTTGTAGAGGGCGAGGCCGAAGCCATGGACGAAACCGGGGCCGGGCTCGATCTGGCAGGCGCCCGCGACGCGGCTCTCCATGGCGGCGATCCGCTCCTCGTAGAAGGCGATCCGGTCGTCGATCAGGCGGCGCAGGTGCCCGCTCGGCATCTGATCGGCCAGAAACAGCACGAAGAGGAAGTCCGATCTGAAGCGGTCCGGCCCGGGCGGCTTGCCGAGCGCCTCGATCAGCGCGGTCCGGCCTGAGGGGGTGATGGAGTAGACCTTCTTGTCCGGCCGCTTGTCCTGAGGCATGGCGCGGCCAGTGACCAGGGCGTCCTGAGCCAGGCTGTTCAGCGCCGGGTAGATCGAGCCGAAGCCGGTGTCCTGGAAGTGGCTGAAGGGCGGGTCCTCGAGCGCCTTCTTGATCTCGTAGCCGCTGGCGTCGCCGTGGCTGAGGACCGCAAGGCAGAGCGTCTTGGCGTCCATGGGACCTCCATTGTCGATCCCCAGTATATATCGATCCAGAATAGGTGATTCCAGTATATATCTGGTCGATATATGCAGAGCTGCCCTGCGCCTGCCGCATGGACGAAGGGATCTGTAGAATTTTATTCAAATTCAAATATTTGCGTTCCTATGCGCTTTGGCATAGGCTGCACTGGAGCATGTTGGAGGGCCCATGAATCCCGTCTTCCAGATCGCGGTGTCCGGGCTGGCCGCGCAGTCAACTCGGGTCTCCGTCGCCGCGTCGAACATCGCCAACGCCCGCAGCATCGGGGTGAATCCCGATCCCGGCGCGGACAACAGCGCCGCCTTCACGCCGCAGCGGGTCCAGCAGATCTCGACCCTCGACGGCGGCGTGCGGACGGAGACGCTGGCGGTCTCGCCGCCCTCCCTGCCGGTCTTCGACCCGAGCAACCCCGATGCCGACGCGCAGGGGGTGGCCTTCCTGCCGAACGTCTCCCTGGCGGCCGAGTTCGTCGAGGTCCTGCAGGCCTCCGCGGCCTTCGAGGCGAATCTGGAGGTCATCCAGACCCAGGACGAGCTGCTTGGCACCCTGGTCGACATCGCCTCCTGACGTCCTTTTTCGTTTGCTGCCGGTGAGTTAGCGGGAAGCTCCACCGGCCGCACGCTGCGGGCAGCTCTGCCATATTTCGCGCCCCCGCTCTCGAAATCACCGCGGGCCCGTCACATTCCCGCCGTTTCCGATCCCCGTCGGACCACATTCCGCGACGATCTTAGGGTCAGTCACATCGAATGTGGAGGACGGGACATGAAACGCCCAATTCTTTTCACCCTCGCTGCTTCCGCGCTGCTTCTGGGCGCCTGCTCCGAGGTCCGCGACGTTCGTTTCGTCGGCAGCGTGACCGATCCTTACTGCGCCCCCGACGGCTCCGTCGTCTTCGGCATCTTCCCGACGTCCCAGGGCAGCTACCAGCCGATCAAGTCGACCCCGGAAAACTGCACCTGGCACGCCAAGAAGCAGGACGCGCCGAAGCCGGTCGAGGTCGCGGCCAACTAGATGCTGGCCCCGGCCGACAAGACCAGGCTCTGCGCCGCTGAGCCCCCCGAGACCGACCCTCCGGGCCAGGAGCCGCCGCTGAAGCCGGCGGGCTCCGGCCCGGGCGGCTCGAGGCCGAGCGACGCCACGCTCAGCCCCTATCTCCGCCGCCGATTGCGCAGCCTGGCCGAGGCCCTGCGCGACGCGGGGCAGCCGGCGCCCGATCCCGCGTCCCGGCCCGAGACGAAAGGCCAAGCGCCGCCTGCGGCTCCCGGCAGGGACGGCTCCGGACGAGGCCGTTGAGGGCGCGGGACGGCGGCCGTCGCCCGGGTTCCCCGGCGCCGCGACGGCGCTCGTTAATGCGACAGTAACCGAAGCAGGCCAACATGACGGACCCTGCCGCGGAGCGACGTGGTCGCGGCCGGAGCTGAAATCCGAGCCTTTCCTCGAGGCCGCGGAGCTGCGCCATCCCGACGCCGGCCTTGCCGTCTCCGGTGGTGGAACGGCTGTGATTCGAGCGCCGGGATGTGACGATGACCGACCTCTTGCAAGAGTTCTTCCAGGAAATCGACCGCAACCTCTCCCAGGTTTCCGCGGAGATGGACCGCTGGGAGCGAGCGCCCGGCGACCCCGAGGCGCTGAACGCGGTGTTCCGCATCGTCCACAACGTGAAGGCCACCTGTCACGTCCTCGGCTTCGGGCGGATCGAGGCCCTGGCCCACGCCTCCGAGGACCTGCTCTACGCCATCCGCGAGGGCACCGTGTCGGCCAGCCCGGAGGCGGCCTCGTCGGTCCGCGAGGCGATCGCCCGGATCGAGACCTTGGTCGATGGCGTGCGCGCCGAGAGGGCCGAGCCCGCTGGCGAGGACAACGACCTCCTCCTGGCGATTTCCTGCCTGGCGGCACCGGGCTCCGGGGAGGACCCCGCGGTCATCGGGGACCTGGGCGCCTTGATGGCCGAAGAGGCCGAGGCGGCGGCCGAGAGCCCCCAGGACGGCCACGTCCTGCCGGGGCTGGACGAGATCACCGAGGCCGGCCTTTTCCCGGAAACCGAGACCTTATTCGCCCACCTGCCCGACATCGATCAAGGCCCGACCGAGGTCTCCGGCACGCCGGCGATGAGCGCGGAGGAAGAGACCCTCCGGGACATCGCGCCGCTGGAGGCCGCGCCGGGCCTCCCCGCAGAGCCGCCGAGCGACGAGGTCGCGGCCTTCGAGATCGCGGTCGCCGATCTCCCGGACCTCCCCGGCTACCCGGAGCTTCACGCGCCGACCGCGGATCAGGAACTCGACGCCATCGCCGCCAAGATCCTGAGACCGGCCACCGAGGCCGCGGCGCCGGCGCCTGCGGTCCCCCTGGACCAAGCGACCGACGGAGCCCCGGCGCCGGCCGCGGCTTCGAGCCCGGCGCCGCCCGTGGAACCTGCCCCGAGCGAGGATCCGGCCCCCGATGCCCCGAGCCGGGATCCGGCCCCTGATCAGGTTCCGGCGGCGGCCGCCGACCCGAGCCCGGCGCCGGTCCTTGCGGCCGTCGAGGCGCTTGCGCCGGCCGAGGGGCCGAGCCAGGTTTCGATCGGCGCTCTTCATCCCAATCCCGAGCAGCCGCGCCAGCGCATGGACGAGGAGGCGCTGCGTTCGCTCAGCGACTCCATCGCGGCTCACGGGATCCTGCAGCCGATCCTGGTCCGGCCCCACGGCGAGCTGGCCGGCCAGTACCAGATCGTCGCCGGCGAGCGGCGCTGGCGGGCCGCCGCCCTGGCCGGCCTTGGGGAGGTCCCGGTCTCCCTGCACGAGCTGGGTGACGAGGTGGCGCTTGAGCTGAGCCTGGTCGAGAACCTGCAGCGCGAGGACCTGAGCCCGATCGAGGAGGCCGAGGGCTACCAGCAGCTGATCGAGCGCTTCGCCCTGACCCAGGAGGCGGTCGCGGAGCGGGTCGGCAAGAGCCGCAGCCACGTCGCCAACGCCCTGCGGCTCCTCGGCCTGCCGCCGGCGGTCAAGGAGATGCTCCAGCGGGGCGCCCTGACCGCGGGCCATGCCCGCGCACTGCTCGCCTTCGCCGAGCCTGAGCCGGTGGCCCGCGAGGTGGTGGAGAAGGGCCTCAGCGTCCGGGCCACCGAAGAGCTGGCCCGGCAGCCGGTCGCGCCCGCCGCGCCCAGCGCTGAGACCGCCTCGGCACGGGACCCGGCCGTGCGGCACGAGCTCAAGGTCCTGGAGCGCGAGCTGGCCGAGCAGCTCGGCGCCAGGGTCAAGATCCGCATCAGCGGCGAGGCCGGCGAGATCCGCCTGCGCTTCGAGACCCTGGCCGACTTCGAGTCCCTGATCGGCCGCCTGCGCCAGGTCCCGCAGAGCTCCGCCGCCTGATCCCCGCCTGCCCACGCCTCTGACGCGGCCGGATTCCGCGCGGAGCCTTGCTCGCGCCGCCGCTCTTGCGGCAGATTGCGGGGCCGAAAGCGGGAGGTGGACCATGGATTTCAAGAAGCTGTCGATGCTACTGGTCGCGCTGGCGCTGCTGCTGCCGCAGGCCGCGCCGGCCGAGACGCGGGTGACCTACAAGTCGGCCAAGTCGACCTCGTCCTACTACCAGATGGCGGTGCAGATCGCCGAGGCCATGAAGGCCGGCTCGGGCGGCGCGATCATCGTCACCGTCGAGGAGAGCCAGGGCTCGGTCCAGAACGTCAAGGAGGCCGCCAACCGCAGCGGCAACTAAGTCTTCACGACGCCGCCGGGCCTGGTCAAGCTGGCCCAGGCCGGCAAGAGGATGTTCGAGCCGAAGAACCCGGCCTACGACGAGATCCGCGGGCTCTTCGTGATCCCCTCGCTGACCATGCACTACGTGGTCCGGGCGGACTCCGGCGTGACGGACTTCGCGGACCTGGCCGGCAAGGACTTCCTGATCGGCAAGGGCAGCTTCGGGGCCCGCGAGGCGGCCAAGAACCTCGAGGCCTTCGGCCTCAAGGGCAAGGTCAGCCTGGCCGACGTCGAGCTGAACGCGGCGGTGCCGGCCCTCAAGAACGGCCAGATCCAGGGCTTCGCCACGGCCGGCTCCTATCCGGCGCCCAACGTCATCGAGGCGGCTGCCGGCACCGGGATCCGCCTGCTGTCGATGACCGACGACCAGGTGGCGGCGACCAAGCGGACCCGCCTGGTCATCCCCGCCGGCACCTACGCCGGGGTCGACTACGAGGTGGTGACCACCTCGCTGCCGGTCGGCGCCTACACGACGACCGCGATGGACGAGGAGACCGCCTACCAGCTGACCAAAACCTTCTGGTCCGGCAAGGCCGAGCTGGCCAAGGCCAACCCCTGGTGGGGCGGGGTCGCACCTGAGATGCTCTCGACCCTGGCCGGCGAGCTGCATCCGGGCGCGCTGCGCTACTACCGCGAGGCCGGTTTCGACCTGAAGTAGGGCCGGGCGATCGCGGGCGTGGCGGCGATTCCCGAAGGCGGCGGGCTCCGGGCCGGAATCCCGGGCGGGCTCGCCCTGGCGACGGTCGGCTTCCACCTCTATCTGGTGTTCTCCGGCCTGGTGCCGAACTTGGTCACCCGGCCGCTGCACATGGCCCTGGTGCTGCCTTGGGTCTTCGTCATCGGCAGCCGGGCCGAAGGCTGGCGCCGCTGGCTGGCCTGGGCGCTCTTCGGCCTCGGCCTCGCCGCCTGCGGCTTCATCCTGGCCGAGCGGGCCCGCCTCGGCGATCAATACGGCACCCTCGCCGGTCCGCTGCAGCACGCCGTCGCCGTCGTCCTGCTGCTGGTGGTGCTGGAGATGGCGCGGCGGGCGGTCAAGCTGGCCTTGCCGGCGGTCGCCGTCCTGGCCCTGGCCTACGGGGTCTTCGGCCAGCACCTGCCGGGCGAGTTCGGCCATCCCGGCATCCCGCTCAACGCTTTCCTCGGCACCCTGACCATCGCCGAGGGCGGGATCTGGGGCCAGCTGACCGGGGTCTCGGTCAACGTGGTCGCGGTCTTCGTCATCCTCGGCGCTTTCGTCGGGGCGGGCGAGGGCGGGGCCGGCTTCATGGCCCTGGCGACCCGCCTGGCCGGTCGCCTGCGGGCCGGGGCGGCCAAGGTCGCGGTGCTGTCCTCGGCCTTCTTCGGCTCGATCTCCGGCTCGGCCTCGGCCAACGTCGCCTCGACCGGCGCCATCACCATTCCGACCATGAAGCGCCTGGGCTATCCGCCGTCCTTCGCCGCCGCGGTCGAGGCCGTGGCCTCCAGCGGCGGCCAGATCATGCCGCCGCTGATGGGGGCGGGGGCGTTCATCATGGTCGAGCTGCTGCGCCGGCCCTACGGCGACATCATGGCGGCGGCCTTCCTCCCGGCCCTGCTGTTCTTCTTCGCCGCTTGGGCCGGAGTCGAGCTCTTCGCCCGGCGGCACGGCCTGCGCGGCCTGGCCCGGGAGGCGCTACCGGACCGGCGGACCCTGCTGCGCACCGTGCCCTTCTTCCTGGTGCCCTTCGGGCTGCTGCTCGGGATCCTCTTCCTGACCGGCTACACGCCGCAGTTCGCCGCCGCCCTGGCGACCTTCGCCGCGGCGGCGCTGCTGGTCACCGACCGCAGCGGCCGGCTCGGCCTCGGCGCTTGGGGCCGGCGCCTGCTGGCCGCCTCCACCGAGGCCGCGCGCCAGATCGCGACCATCGCCTCGATCATCCTCTGCGCCGGCATCATCATCGGCGTGCTCAACCTGACCGGGCTGGGGGTCAAGGTGACCTCGGCCATCGTCGGCCTTTCGGGCGGCGAGCTCTGGGCCGCCCTGCTGCTCACCGCCCTGGCCTGCCTGATCCTCGGCATGGAGGTGCCGACCACGGCGGCCTACGTGATCTGCGTCTCGGTTGCCGGGCCGGCGCTGCAGGAGCTCGGCCTGCCGGCGCTCCAGGCCCACCTCTTCGTGTTCTGGTACGCCCTGCTCTCGACCATCACGCCGCCGGTCTGCGGCGCGGTCTTCATCGCCGCCGGCATGGCCCAGACGCCCTGGATCCCGGTTGCCGGCCAGGCCATGCGCCTGGGCCTCGGACTCTACCTCGTGCCGCTCGCCTTCGTCGCCAACCCGGCCCTGATCGACCTCGCCGAACGACCGCTCTGGGCCCTCTTGGCCCTCGCCAAGGTCGGGATCGGGCTCTGGCTCCTGGGCGCCGCCCTGGCCGACGGGCTGGCCCGGCCTTGGCGTTCCGTCGGATTGGCTCTGATGGGTTTAACGGTGATCTTTCTCCTGGGAGTCGCCTAGGAACGGAAGGAGGTTCCAAGAAAAGGGTCAGAGTCGTTTTTGATGGCGCGATCGTCGAGGAGGCGCTGTATAGCGCCACGAAAAAGGACTCTGACCCTTTTTTTCGCCTTCTATTTCCAGCCGCAGGAGGCCGGCCAGGGGCGGCGGCTCGAAGCTCCCCGGAACCCGGAGCAGGTGGGCCGGGCAGCGGCGGCAGTCGCTGCTGCCGAAGCCGGGCAGCGGGATGCTGGTCTCCGGCTCCGTCCTCAACGCGCCCAGCAGCTCGCACTCCGAGCCGCCGGGCTGGGCGTAGACGGCGACGACCCGGCCGGCGGCGGTCAGTCGGTCGATGTGCCAACGCGGCCTCTTGGCCGACCGCAGGTGGCGCGCCAGGCGGGCGCCGAGGCCGCCGGGGCCGTAGGCGCTGCCGCAGTAGGCGTAGAGGCCCGGCGCCAGGCCACCGAGGCGGCCGGCCAGGACCGGATCGAGCGGCCGGTCGAGGGCCACGACCAGCAGATAGGCGCCGGGACGGCCCTTGAGATCGGCCGTCACAACCCTTTGGCCGTCGGGGGGTGAGGATCGCGTCAGGGCGCGCCTTTCCGCTGCGAAGTCCCTTGGAACTTGGGTGTCGGGGATTCTATGCTCGGGCGCCAAAAGATAACAAGTCAGCGGGAGCGAGGGCATGACCACGGAACTGCATCATTTCATCGGCGGCAAGAAGGTCCCGGGTACCTCCGGCCGTTTCGGCGACGTCTTCACGCCGATGACCGGCGAGGTCTCGGCCAAGGTTCCCTTGGCCTCCAAGGCCGAGGTCAGGGCCGCCGTCGAGAACGCCCTCGCGGTGCAGCCGGCCTGGGCGGCGCAGAATCCGCAGCGCCGGGCCCGGGTCCTGTTCAAGTTCCTGCAGCTGGTCCAGAACGAGTTCGAGGCGCTGGCCGAGCTCCTCGCCCGCGAGCACGGCAAGACCATCCCCGATGCCCGGGGCGACATCCAGCGCGGCCTCGAGGTCGTCGAGTTCGCCTGCGGCGTGCCGCACCTCATGAAGGGCGAGTACACCGACAACGCCGGCCCCGGCATCGACATATACTCCCTGCGCCAGCCGCTGGGGGTGGTCGCCGGCATCACGCCCTTCAACTTCCCGGCCATGATCCCGATGTGGAAGTTCGCTCCGGCGCTGGCGGTCGGCAACGCCTTCATCCTCAAGCCAAGCGAGCGCGATCCCTCGGTGCCGCTGCGCCTCGCCGAGCTGATGATCGAAGCCGGCCTGCCGGAGGGCGTCCTCAACGTCGTCAACGGCGACAAGGAGGCGGTCGACGCCATCCTCGAGGACCCGGACGTCAAGGCCATCGGCTTCGTCGGCTCGACCCCGATCGCCGAGTACATCTACACCCAGGGCTGCGCCCACGGGAAACGGGTGCAGTGCTTCGGCGGCGCCAAGAACCACATGATCGTCATGCCCGACGCCGACATGGACCAGGCGGTCGACGCCCTGATCGGCTCCGGCTACGGCTCGGCCGGCGAGCGCTGCATGGCGATCTCGGTCGCGGTGCCGGTCGGCGAGTCGACCGCGGACCAGCTGGTCGAAAAGCTGATTCCCCGGGTCGAGGCCCTGAAGGTCGGCCCCTCGACCGATCTCGAAGCCGACTACGGGCCCGTGGTCACGGCCCAGGCCCTGCAGAAGATCAAGGACTACGTGGCGATCGGCATCGAGGAAGGCGCCGAGCTGCGGGTCGACGGCCGCGACTTCAGGATGCAGGGCTACGAGAACGGCTTCTACATGGGCGGCTGCCTCTTCGACCGCGTGACGCCCGACATGCGGATCTACAAGGAGGAGATCTTCGGCCCGGTGCTCTCGGTCGTCCGCGCCAAGGACTATGAGGAGGGCCTCAACCTGGCCAACGACCACGAATACGGCAACGGCGTCGCGGTCTTCACCCGGGACGGCGACACAGCGCGCGACTTCGCCTCGCGGGTCAACGTCGGCATGGTCGGGGTCAACGTCCCGATCCCGGTGCCGCTCGCCTACTACACCTTCGGCGGCTGGAAGCGCTCCGGCTTCGGCGACCTGAACCAGCACGGGCCGGATTCGATCCGCTTCTACACCAAGACCAAGACGGTCACCTCGCGCTGGCCCTCGGGCGTCAAGGAAGGCGCCTCCTTCGTAATCCCGACGATGTCCTGATCGCTGCGGCAAAGCGACAAGGCGAAGCGACGGCCGGCCTCGTCCGAGGGCCGGCCGTTTGCTTTGCGCTCTCGCCAGAACCCGGAAACACGAAGGGCGGCGCTCCCTTCGGGACGCCGCCCCGGCAGGCCGTGGCCCGCGGTCCGCGACTAAGAGGTCAGGATCCCGATCAGGACCATAACGCTGAAGGCGGCGACCAGCAGGATGACGGGCTTATGCTTCTGAATGACTTGCATGGGTTTGGTCCCCCACCCTTGTGTCAAGCTTGTCAAGTTTGGCAACTCTGACTATGAAGACAACGCTATATTAAGCGGAAATTCACCAAACGCAAGCAATTTTTTGCAGTGCAGCAATTTTACTGAAGAACTGTCAAAATTGTAAACTTTAGGTCTCTTCGGCGGCGTATCGGTAAAGTCGTATGGGGACGGGTTTGGTCGGATTTAGCCGGGGTTTAACCCCCTGGCGCTAGCCTCGCCTCGCCCTGATCCCTTCCAACCGGCCCGCCATGTCACGACATCCCCTTTGCGCGCTGTTCTTTCTCACGCTGCTCGCGGCCGGGTCGGCCGCCGGCCGGGAGGAGCCGCGCCTGGTTGCTCCCTTCGACGCCGCTCTCCTGGAGGAGAGGCTCGCCGAGGGGCAAGAGGCGGCCCGCGCCGGCGACGATGCGGCCGCGATCGAGCACCTGACCCGGGCGGCGGAGATCGCCGACCTGCCGCAGCCGGAGCGGGCCCGGGTCCACAACGAGCGCGGCCGGGCTCTGCTGCGTCTCGGCCGCCGCGACAAGGCCCTGCTCGACTTCCACCGGGCGATCCGCCTGGACGCGACCGTCGCCGACAGCTGGTACCGCCGTGGCGCCTTGCGCGCACAGCTCGGCGAGCCCGCGCCGGCGCTGAAGGACCTGACCGAGGCCCTGCGCCTCGACCCCGGCCTCGCGCCGGCCTACCGGACGCGGAGCGGCGTCCTCATCGAGCTGCGGCGCTTCGCCGAGGCCGAGGCCGACCTCCGAGCGCTGCTCGGCCGCGACCGGCGAAACCCCGAGACCCACCTGGAGCTCGGTCGCCTGCACCTGATGATGGACGAACCCTGGACGGCCTTCCGCGACTTCACCCGGGTCCTGCAGCTCGATCCCGATCATCCGCAGGCGACGATGGGCCGGGGCCGGGCGAGCTTCTTCCTGGGCCAGTTCGCGGCCGCCGCGGCGGACTTCGGGGCAGCGCGAAAGCGGAGCCCGGAGGACCCCGCGGCCGCGCTCTGGTTCCGGGTCGCGGCGCTGCGCAGCGGGCTCGGCGACCCGTCCGAGGCCGCCCCAGAGGGCGACGTGGAGCCGGGCTGGCCCGCGCCGGTCCTGGCCTTGCTCGAGGGGCGGCTCGAAGAGCCGGCGCTGCTCGAGCTGGCGCGCGACGGCGACCCCGGCCGCGCCGCGCTGCGCGAGACCGAGGCGCAGTTCTTTCTCGCCCAAAGGGATCTGCTGGCCGGCGAGCCCGGGCCGGCCGAGGCGCGCCTTCGCGGCATCCTCGAAAGCGGGCCCGGGGATTCCGCGGCCCATCAGGGCGCGCGCGCCGAACTGACGCGCCTGGCGGCCGAGCCCGCCGGCGGCTGAGGGCCTAGAGGGACTCCAGGAACCGCAGCAAGGCCTCGCGCTGCGCCTTCGGCAGGCGGCGGAAGGCGTCGCGCGACGCGGCGCCCTCGCCGCCGTGCCAGAGGATGGCCTCGGCCGGGCTGCGGGCGCGGCCGTCGTGCAGGTAATGGGCCCGGCCGCCGAGCTCGCGGGTGCGGCCGAGGCCCCAGAGCGGCGGCGTCCGCCACTCCCGGCCGCTGGCCAGGAACTCCCTGCGGCCGTCGGCCAGGCCCTCGCCCATGTCGTGGAGCAGGAAGTCGGAGTAGGGGTGGAAGACCAGGTCCGAAAGGACTCCGGCCTCGGCGTGGCGGCCGCTGGTCATCTGGACCGTGTGGCAGGCGGCGCAGCCGATGTCCTCGAAGAGCTCGGCGCCCTCGACCACCCGCGGATCCGAGGTGCCGCGCCGGCCGGCCGGGCTCAGTAGCTGCATGTAGAACACCAGGGCGTCGAGATCGGTCTCGGAGATCTCCGGTCGGTCGCCCTGGGGCTGGGCCCGGCAGAGCGGCTCGGCCGCGGGGCAGTTGGGCTGCGGAAAGACCGGCGAGGTCACGCCCATATCGCTGGACAGCGCCCCCGCGGTCTGCTGGCGCAGCGAGGCCGCCCCCGCCTTCCAGCCGAAGCGGCCGATCTTCCGCCGGCCGTCCTCGGGATCGATGACGTAGTTCGCACGCCCCGAGATGCCGTCGCCGTCGGCGTCCTCCGGATCGGCTCGGGCCAGCAAGTCGTCCTCCGACAGCGCCTCGACCAGACCGAGGCCGATGACCGGCGGCGGCAGCCGAGGCGAGGTCTCGAGCGCGGTCGGGAAGGGCCCGTAGGCCGGCTCGGCGACGGTGAAGCGGGGCCGGCGCAGGCTGTAGCTCTCGCCGTCCGCGAAACGGCCGGGGATCTCCTCGTAGCTGACGTCGATGCGTCCCTTGGGCCGGAGGCCGGCAACCGCCCGGTAGTTCAGCTGGCCGCCGTAGCGCGGATCCGGCTCCGGCGGCGCAGCCGGCGCCGCCCCGGGCTGGCTGATCTTGAGGATCAGGGTGCCCAGATCGCCCGCAGCGGGATCGGGAGGCCGACCCCGGCCGTTCTTCACGTGGCAGCGTGCGCAGCCCAAGGCGTCGTAATGCGGCCCGATGCCGTCGCGCGCGCCACTGTCGAAGCGGCCCGCCGGCGCCCAGTTGGCGTTGAAGATCCGGTTGCCGCGCAGGAACTCGGCCTCGGCCTGGCCGGCGGGAAAGCCGACCGGCAGCTTGAAGGGGCCGTCCAGGACCGCGCAGTAGGCGACCGGATTGGACGAAAGGCAGCGCTCCTGGAAGAACTTCGTGCCGTCGTAGGCGTCGTCGGAGCCGTAGGCCAGTTCCGGCGCGTCGGGATCGCGATAGACGCTGGGATCGCCGAAGTCGACCTTCGGCGCTGCGGCCGGCGCATTCAGAAGATCGCCTGGCGGGCCGCAGCCGGCCGGGGCCAGCAGGCCGGCGAGGCAGAGCGCTGCGGCAGCCCGTCGCGGGCGGCGCCTCAAGCCTTCGATCGGAAACCTTGGGTCCGGCATGCCTCTCCCATCGCACCGCCCGCCGCCGTCCGACCGGCTGGCGGCCTCCTTCCAGCTCGGACCTGCGACGACCTCTCGTCCCGAGGCCGGCCTCGAACCGCCGCGCCTGCGATCCCGGGAGTTTACCGCTTTCGCCCTCCATTTGAAGCAGCCGGCGCCCGGGATCACAGAGTTGATGCAGGGATTTCGATGCTTGGCACCGCTGCGGCGACGAGATTTCCACAGTCCCGGGCGTATGGTTAACGGATTCTTATGACTTTCAGGTTTGATCTAAGGTTAAGGATCAACTCTAGATCGAAAGGCATGGTCATGAAGCAATCTATGCTTCTGATCCTAATCGTTGTGGCGGCAACTGTCTTTTCAGCCCTGACCGGTTCGACAAGCATCCCAACGATCCAGAGCAACGGGAAGGTCAGCGACGGCGGCGATCCGGTGCAAGACCGGAAGTCCTGCCGGCACTACCGCAAGCGGGCCGGCTACGACTGCGGCTGACCCGGAGGGCCGGGCGATGGCCGGCGGCGCTTCCTCAGGCCGCCCCTTCGTCGGTCCGGCCTGTTCCGGCATTTGATCCCGACCTGCCGGCGGCCGAAGCGCCGGCGGCAGCCCTTGCCCCGGGGCGAGGAGTCCGGTCCACTCGACCGGTCCGGCCCTCATCCAGTCGCCGAACCGCGCGACCTCTTCGAAGCGCAACCTCTTCGAAGATTGACACGGCGTCTGCGAAGGCGCCGCGCTCCTTGCGGTTCCGGGTTTCATGTCGACCCGCCAAGCTGCGTGGGATTCCAACAATTTGGCGCAGGGGGCTTGTATTTCGAAGCGGATGGCGCCATGAGTCACTGAGTGGTTGCACGTTTTCTTAGAGTGCCTTGCTTGCGCCGCCGGGCGCCACCGAGCAGCTCCTTTGATTTTGTGCACTCCAATCCGGCACGGAGGTTCGCTCCTTGGCGTCTTTTCGTGCGATGTCGTTGAGAAAGGAGTAGCTGTGGCTACCGGTACTGTGAAGTGGTTCAACCTGACCAAGGGTTACGGGTTTATTCAGCCGAGCGACGGCGGCGCGGATGCCTTCGTTCATATCTCCGCCGTCGAGCGTGCGGGCCTGCGTAGCCTGAGCGAAGGCCAGAAGGTCGAATACGAGCTGACGCCAGGACGGAACGGCAAGTCCTCGGCCGAGAACCTCGTCCTGATCGACTGAACGATCACCCGGGTTCGCCCTCCGGCCGCGGCGCGCTTGCAGCGCGCGGCCGGGGGCGGGTCCGGCACCAAGCCGGGCAGCACTCCGATCGCCCGGCTTTCGCATCCCGCCGGCCCCGGGTGCCGGCGGACGGCGAGCCTGTGCAAACGAACTTCGAGGAGAAGTCATGGCCCGCAAGCCGAACTACGACTTTGAACGCAGGGAGCGTGAAAGGCTCAAGGCCGAGAAGAAAGCTGCCAAGGCGAAGGCCAAGGCCGAGAAAGCCGAAAAGGCCAAGGCCGAGACCGCGGACTCCCTGCCAGAGCACAGCTAACGCCCCTTGGGCTGCACTGCGGTTTCTTCGCCGCCGTTCCACTCGGATCCGGCGCGGCCCGAGGTCCGACGCTAGGTTTGCGGCAACCGCAACGACGCAACCGGCTCCGAGAGTAGCGCCGGGGGCCGTGATCGTGCCCAGACCCCGGTGGATGGCCATTTCCTTGGACCAAGGGATGAGTTCCGATTTGGGCCGAGGCCGTCCGTGCCGGACCCCGCTGCGCGGAAGCCTTGCCCGGAGGGGCCGGCCTCTCGGAGCCTGACCCACTGTCCTCGATTGGGGAGCGTAGGCGCCGATGCCCGCGACGGACAGCCCCTTCCGGGGCATCTATCCCATGCTCTACGCCTACTTCGGCCGCGACGGCGGGCTCGACCGCGCAGCGCTGCGGCGCCAGGTCGCGCACTGCGTCGAGGCCGGTGTCCAGGGGCTCGCCGTGCTGGGGCTGGCGACCGAGGTCGACAAGCTGTCCCTCGAGGAGCGCCGCCGGCTGCTGGATTGGACGGCCGAGGACCTCGACGGCCGCCTGCCGCTCGCGGTGACGGTCTTCGGCGAGAGCGTCGAGGCCCAGGCCGACTTCCTGCGCGCAGTCGAGGCGGCCGGGGCCGACTGGGCGATCCTTCAGCCGCCGCGCCGGGCGGGGATGTCGGAAGCCGAGTGCCTGGCGTTCTTCTCCGCGGTCATGGCGACCAGCGCGCTGCCCGTGGCGATCCAGAACGCCCCGGAGTATCTCGGGATCGGCCTCGGGGTCGAGAGCATCGAGACCCTGCGGCGGCGGCACGACAACTTCGTCCTGCTTAAGGGCGAGGGGCCGGCGCTGACCATCCGGGAGGTGATCGAGGCCAGCGGCGAAGGGCTGGCGGTCTTCAACGGGCGCAACGGGCTCGAACTGCCGGACAACCTCAGGGCCGGCTGCGCCGGCGTCATCCCGGGGCCGGAGACCTGCGCGATCCAGGCGCGCATCTACGAGCTGATGGCCGGCGGGACGCCCGGCGGCGAGGCCGAGGCGGAGCGGCTCTACCGCGAGATCCTGCCGCTGCTCACCTTCGTCATGCAGTCGCTTCAGACCCTGCACTGCTACGGCAAGCGGATCCTGGCCTGGCAGCTGGACCTGGGCGAGGTCCACGACCGGGCCCCGGCCCTGGCGCCGACGGCCTTCGGCCTGGACTGCGTCCGGCGTCACGCCGAGGCCCTGGCGCGGATCTCGATCGAGACCCCGTAAGCCTCCTCCGACGGAAGAGAGGCGGCGGACCCTCGGGGCCAGCCGCCTCTCGGACTGCGGTTACCGCGCGAAGCCGGTCGTCAACGGCGGGTCACCGTAAAGTCGTCGTCGTCATCGTCATCGTCGTCGTCTGGACTCGCCCTCCGAACGGCGGCCCGGGCGTCGACCAAGCCGAAGCCGGTTCCGAAATCGAAGCCGACGTCGAAATCCGGCGTTGCCGGGTCGTCCATGTCGGTCGCCGTGTCCTCGAGAATGCGAAGGATCTCGTCGGCGGTCAGCGAGCGGTTGGCCTCCAGCATCAGCGCTGCCACGGCCGCGACGTGGGGTGCCGCGGCGGAGGTGCCGAAGAAGTTGTTGCCCTCCGGATCCCGGTTGCCGAACTCGTCGCGGCCACCGAAGAAGGTCGTGATGCCACCGTCCGGTCCGGTGACCCGCGGCTGCTCGCGCAGTTCCTCGACCGGAAGGCCTTCGGTGTCGAAGAGGGTCGGCGTGCCGCCCGCCGAGGAGGCTGCGTTGATCTCCGGCGGGGAGACGCCGAAGCGCGGCGTTTGGCGCCAGAAGGAAGAGCCGACACCGGCAGCACCTGCGGCGTTTGCGTGGCCGTAGCTCGAGCCGCTGTTCGTGGCGAACTCGTTCGGAAAGGAGGTCGGCGGGTCGTTGGTGTTCTCCGAGCCGGGATCGAAGACCACGTACTTCATGAAGCCCGGTGCTGGGCCCTCGAAGAGCTCGATCGCAATCGCGATTTCCAGCGGCTCGTCGGTGTTGTTGATGATGTCGAAAAACTCGATCGGATCGCCGCCGATGTTGAACGCCCGGCCGCCAATCCCGGTGAAGCGGCCGCTCGGGAAGTAGACAAGGATATCGAGATCGCTGGCCGAGCCCGGGGCACCGCTGACCGAGGCCGCGGGCTGATCCCAGTTGAATGCGAAGCGCGTCTGACCGGGGGCGACGGTGAAGCTCTGCAGATCGTCGACGCCCGGCCCCGGATCGAAGTCGTGGCGCGGCCCGGCGATCCCCCTTACGCCCGAATCCACGAAGCCGGCCTCGCCGCTGTCCCAAGCGTTGCGGCCATGGTTTCCCGACGCGGAGAAATAGACGACGCCGGCCGCCCGCACCTGGTCGACCGCCTGGGCGATGACGCCGTCCTGGAACATCGGTTCCGTGAAATAGAGAATGTCGTCGACGATGATCTCGGCGCCTGCCTGGTTGGCCAGTTCCACGATGCCGTTGGCAAAGTCGGCCTGGCCTTTGTTGGCGGTATGAAAGGCTTGGCTCGCCCGCGGCGCGACGTCGCGGATCAGTTGCATCATGGCGCGGCCTTCGTCGGGGGCGGGACAGGCGGTGTCGTCGAGGATCGTGATCCGCCGTTCCGGGGGCAGGTCGCCGGTCTCGATGTCGTCGGCCGCGCCGCCCTGGCAGTCGTAGCTGTCCGAAAGCACGCCGACCGTGATCCGGCGGCCGTTGACCTCGAAGACCTCTCGGGCGACGTCCGAGAACATTGCCGGGTCGCCTTCGCTGGTCACCGAGCCGGCTTGGGCGATCGCAACGGAGGGGCGGGCCAGTTGCAGGCTGCCGAGGCCGGCCGCCTGCTCGAGCGCGGTGACCGGCAGCCAGCCGGAAACCACGCGGCCGAAGGCGGAGCCGCGCTCCAGACCCAGGGCCTGCAAGTCCGCCAGCAGGTCGGCCGCCTCGCCCGAGGCGGCGGCGTCTATCAGGACCTTGCCGTCCACGACCCGAGCCAGCGGACCGCCGGACAAGGCCGGTACCGCATCGGCACGCAGGCCGCGCACCGCAGAGTCCGCCTGCAGCCCCTCATGGAGCGCGGCCAGCGCCGGGTCCATCTTGGACATCGGGCCGGTCTTGGCGGCCCGGATGCCGGCGATGGCCTCCGCCTCGGAGGTGTCGAAGCCCTGGGCTTGGCTCCCGGTGGCCGTCCAGGGCGCGATCAGGGCGCCCATCGCGGCGGCCGCCATCAGCCGCCGAACCGATCCCGCGCGCCTGCCGCGCCGCCCTTCTGCGCCGCCGTAGGCCATCTCACGCTCGGCGGCTTCGACGGCACGGACAGCGTTGCGACGCTGGCCCTCCGCCCGTCTTCCAAGGTGTCTTGCAGTCATGTCCTATCCTCCATCCCAGTCGTTGCGGAGGGGACACTTCGCCTTCGCCACCGTGGCTCCCAAGAAAACACCGGCGACGGATCTCGGCGAGCGCCCCGGCGGCAATACAACCTTAAATAGATAAATCATGATGGGGCGTTCTTGTAATAAGATTGTGTCCGCGAAGCGCTGGCGGCCGGATCGCGGCGAGCGCCGCCAGGTGAGACGGCCCCCGCGACGGCGGGGTGGAGATACGAAACCGCGCCCCGCTCGCTTCTGGTGGGTCGCCAAATGTCGAAGAGGGGCGGTGCCAGCGGCACCGCCCCTCTCGGCGGGCGTTCGGATTTCCGAACCGCGGGTCAGCGTCCGATCAACGCCACGTCGTCGTCATCGTCGTCGTCATCGTTTTTGCCGCGTGCCTTGAGCACGGCGGCGAGGGCGTTGACGAAGCCGTTGCCGGTTCCGAAGTCGAAGCCGAAATCGAAGCCGGGGGTCGCCGGATCGTCCATGTCGATCGCCGTGTCCTCGAGGATCTCGAAGACCTCATCGGGGCTGAGCGAGCGATCGGCCTCCAGCATCAGGGCCGCGACGGCCGCGACGTGCGGTGCCGAGGCGGAGGTGCCGAAGAAGTTGGTCCCGTCCGGATCGATGTTGCCGAACTCGTCGCGGGTGCCGAAGAAGGTCGTGATGCCGCCGTCCGGCCCGGTGAACCTGGGCTGGGCGCGCAGCTCTTCGACCGGCAGACCCTCGAGGTCGAAAAGGATCGGCGTGCCGCCGGCCGAGGAGAAGGCGTTGATCCGCGGCGGGAAGACCCCGAAGCGCGGCGTCTGGCGCCAGAAGGAGGCACCCACGCCGGCCGCGCCGGCGGCGTTGGAATGGCCGTAGTTGGTGCTGCTGTTGGTCTGGTACTCGGCGGGGAAGGAGGTCGGCGGGTCGTTGATGTTCTCCGAACGCGGATCGAAGACGACGTACTTCATGAAGCCCGGCGCCGGACCGTCGAAGAGCTCGAGGGCGATATTGACCTCCAGGTCGTCGATGGTGTTGTTGACGATGCCGAAGACCTCGATGGGATCACCGCCGATGTTGGAGGCGAAGCCGCCGATGAAGGTGAAGTTCCCGGCGGCGTCGTAGACCAGGATGTCGACGTCGCTGGCCGAGCCGGGGGCACCACTGACCGAAACGGCGGGCTGGTCCCATTGGAACGCGAAGATCGTCACGCCGGGCGCAAGAATGAAGCTTTGCAGGTCGTCCACTTCCGGGCCCGGATCGAAGTCGTGGCGAGCGCCGCCGAAGGCACCGGTAACCCCGGAATCGACGAAGCCGTTGTCTTCACTGTCCCAGGAGTTGCGCCCGCCGTTGCCGGCCGAGGAGAAGTAGGCGACGCCCTGGGCTTTCACCTGGTCGACCGCCTGGGCGATGATGCCGTCCTGGAACATCGGCTCGGCGAAGTAGATGACGTCGTCGACGATCACCTCCGAGCCCGCCTGGTTGGCCAGCTCAACGATGCCGTTGGCGAAGTCGGCCTGGCCGCCGAAGGCGGTGTGGAAGGCCTGGCTGGCCCGCGGCGCGACGTCGCGGATCAGCTGCATCATGGCCCGGCCCTCGTCGGAGCCGGGGCAGGCACTGTCGTCGAGGATCGTGATCCGGCGCGCCGGCGGCAGGTCGCCGGTCGCGATGTCGCCGGCCGCACCCTCCAGGCAGTCGTAGCTGTCCGACAGCGAGCCGACGGTGATCCGGCGGCCCTTGACCCTGAAGGCCAGGCGGGCGAAGTCCGAGAGCATCGCCGGATCGCCTTCGCTGGTCACCGAGCCGACGCGAGGCAGCGCCACCGCCGGCCGGGCGGTTTGCAGAGTGCCGAGTTCGGCGGCCTGCTCGAGCGCGCCGACCGGCAGCCAGCCGGAGACCACGCGGCCAAAGGCGGAGCCTCGCTCGAGTCCCAGGGCTTCGAGATCGGCCAGCAGGTCGGTGCCTTGGCCCGTCGCGACGGCGTCGATCAAGACCTTGTCGTCGACGACCTGTGACAGCGATGCGGCGGAAAGGGCCGGTGCCTCTTCAACCTGCAAGCTACGCGCGGCGGTACCTACCTGCTGCTGTTCGTGCACGGCGACAAGCGCGGGGTCCATCTTGGTCATCGCGCCGGCTACGCCTTTGTCCGCCGCCACGGCATTCTGCAGCGAAGCGAGCATCATTGCGCCCGGTGCCATCAAGGCCCCCAGCGCGACCGCTGCGATCAGCCGGCGAGTCCGCAGTCCCGTTTTCTTGCCGCGCTTCTCGATCTCGCTCCCGGCGGCCCATAAGGCGCCGCCGTCATGCACGCAGGGGGCATGCGCGCCCTGCATTTCTTGGCGCTTTGCAATCACGTACCGTCCTCCTCAAAGGTGTGAGGCAGGGCAGAAACCTCCCTAGCTCGCCATTCCGCAGGCGTCGCGACTGCTGCAGGCAAGTCTTCCCAGGGATTATCCTCCCCGCTATGCAACCTTTGATAGCACGGTTGTAAACGATCCTTAATGACAATCTTGCGTTGCAGCGCCCCGGTCGCCGTCTGCGTGCACCGGCCTCGTGGAGAGTGAAGCCGCCGTGCCTCGGGATCAGGCTTTGGTCAAGCCGTCGAGGACCGGCAGATGCGCGCTGTCCGGGAAGACCTCGGCGTCGAGGCGTCGGCGGTCGAGGCCGAGATGGTCGTGCAGCGTCGCCTTGCAGACCGCCCGCAGGTCGAGCGTTGGCGCCAAGTCGCGGCCGTCGAGCAGCCGGCTTCTGTCGAGTCCCGGCCAGTCGGCCAGCACCCGCCCGCCGGCGATCGCCCCGCCCAGGAGGAAGGCCGCGCCGCCGACACCGTGGTCGGTGCCGCCGCTGCCGTTGTGCGCGACGGTCCGGCCGAACTCGCTCATGGCCAGGACCGCGGTCTGGTCCCAGGCCGGGCCGAGCTCGGCCTTCAGCTTGGCCAGGCCCTGGCCCAGGGCTTCGAGGTGCCGGGCCAGGCGGCCGTCGTCGCGGCCCTGGTTGGCGTGGGTGTCCCAGCCGCCCATCTCGAGCACGGCGAGGCGCGGTCCCTCGTCCGCCGCCAACATTCGACCGGCCTTTTCCGCGAAGACCAGGAAGCCGCGCGGGCCGTAGAGACCGCGCAGGGCGCCCCTGCCGCGGGCCGCCATGTCGCCGGCCTCGCCGTCCTGCATGCGCAGGGCCTCGGAGAGGGCCGGCCCCAGCAGCGGATCGCGCTGCCAGAGATCCTGGATCTGGGTCAGCAGCGCCTCTTCCGGAAGCGGCAGGACGCTGGGCGACCAGGAGGCGACCCGGGCGCTGCCGCGCAGCACCAGCGGCACGGACTCGCCCAGCGCCAGGGCCCGAAGTTCCGCGCCTTCGCCGTCCAGGGCCCGGATCGCGCGGTTGAGCCAGCCGTCCCGGGCGCCGCCGGGCCGGGCGGTGCCGTTCTCGAGGACGTCCTGGGCGTCGAAGTGGGAGCGTTTGGCATAGGGCGGCGCGGCCGCGTGGATGGGCAGCAGCTCGCCCTGGCGGTAGAGATCGTGCAAGGGCGCCAGCGCCGGGTGCAGGCCGAAGAAGCCGTCCAGGTCCAGGGCGCCGGCCTCGCCGCCCGGCGCCGCCAGGGCGAGGCTGCCGCGGCTTCCGGCATAGGCCGGGTCGCCGAAGGGCGGGACCGCGGCCAGGCCGTCCAGGCCGCCCCGGAGGATCACCACTACCAGGCGCCGCTCGCCGGGCAGGCTGGCCAGGGCGAGGCGCGGGCCGGCGAGGGCGCCGGCGGCGAGGCCGCCGGCCAGGGCCTGCAGGGCGCTGCGTCGGCTGATCATGCCTACCTCCTCTGGAACTCGGCGCTGGCCAGCAGCAGGGTCAACCCGTCGCTGCGCGAGGGCGCGCGCGCGATCATGGTCCCGGTCTCCGGCGCCGCGACCGGTGCGATGACCGCCTTCGCCAGGGCCCGGGGGTCGAGCCGGTCGCCGATGCGCTGGGCGACCGCGGTCGCGAACTCGATCCGCTTGAGCAGGGCGTCGGGGGCGGCCCAGAGCTCGGCGGTGTCCGGCCAGCCGGCCGGCGAGGGCGCGGACCAGGGCGCCTGGCCGAGCAGCCGCAGGGGCGGGACCAGACGCATGGCATCGCCGCGGAAATCCGTCGCCCGAAGGGTCGAGACCACCAGGTCCTGCGGCGTCTTCAGCTTGGCGAGGGGCTCCTGCCAGGGCTCCGCCAGCCGAACCAGGGCGAGGGAGACCTGGCGCAGGTCCCCGTCGCTGTCCCGGAAGACCCGGGCCAGGCGGTCGACGGCCGCGGCCGGCGGCGTGTCGGCGATGAAGTGCCGGCCCAGCTTGAGGGCGATGTGCTGCGCCGTCGCCGGATGGCGGGCCAGATCGGCGAGGGCGGCCTCGCCCTCCGAGATGCCGGCCTCCCGGTAGCGCCGCCCGAGCAGCGTCTTGTCGCCCGGCTCGTGGGCCAGCCGGTGGAACTTGAAGCCGCCGGGATCGGCGTCCTTGCCCGGGCGTGCCAGGCTCCAGCCGGTCAGGATCTTGGCCAGCGCGCGGACGTCGTCCTGCGCGTAGCCGCCGTCGACCCCCAGGGTGTGGAGCTCGAGGATCTCCCGGGCCAGGTTTTCGTTGAGGCCCTTGCCGCGCCAGCGGCCGGCGCGCGAGTTCGGGCCGAGCGATTGGGCATTGTCGAGGTAGAGCAGCATCGCCGGATGGCGGCTCGCGGCCAGGAGCATGTCGGCGAAGCGCCCAGTGACGTGCGGGCGGATCGCCTCGCGCTCGAAGCCGCCGGCGACGCCGAAGAGCACCGGGCGCTTGACCGAGACGGTGAAATGATTGCTCCAGAAGGCGACGAGGCGCTCGTGGAAGGGGGCCTCGCTGCGAAGCGCCGCCAGGGTTCGCAGCCCGGCCTCCCGCATGTAGGCCTCGCGCGCCTGGCGGCGGATCACCTTGGCGAGGTCGCGCCCCTCGCGGCGGGCTTCAAGGAAGGCGGCCACGGCCTCCCGCGCCGGCGGCAGGCCGCGCAGCGGCTCGGGCAAGGCCGGCTCCGCGTCGAGCTGG
The DNA here is from genome assembly GCA_030066685.1 of Kiloniellales bacterium. NCBI lineage: Bacteria > Pseudomonadati > Pseudomonadota > Alphaproteobacteria > Rhodospirillales > Kiloniellales bacterium. The sequence goes on from JASJBF010000018.1 coordinate 134,060, forward strand.
GACTCCAGCCAGCCTCGAGGATCCGAGGCCAGGGTTGGAAGCTGCCCCGGCCTGGCCCCGAGGCCGAAGCGGTTCGCCGCGATGAAGGCTTCGCGCAGCCCTGTCATGACACGCCCCGATGTCGTCACCCGAGGGGAAGTCGCCCCGTCCCGACGGCGCCCCGAGGTCCTGGCCGGGGCCCTGACCGGGCGGCGCCTCTTCCTTTTACCCGGAACTTCGGCAAACCCTGCGGATCTTCTTCGCTTCGGCAGGTCGGGTCGCAACCGCCCAGGTCGGCGGTCGCCGGGAGGGTTGCCGGGGCAGCGAAGGAGTTAGGGCGTCTCCTCGCTGCCCCAGCAGTTCACCTCCGGATCCATCGGTGAGGCGGTCTGTCCGACGGACCCTCGGAGGTCGGACTCACTGCCGCCCGGGCGGCAGAAAGGAAATCCGGTCCTTCAAGGCTTTCGATCCCGGCAATCGCGGCGCGCCGAAGGCCTGGGTTTCCCCCAGCCATCGTCATCGGCTGCCGTCTCCGTGATCGCCCCGCCCGCGCTTCTCCCCCAGGTGGCTCTCGCGGGTCGCGGCCCCGGAATCGGTCACCAAGTGGTTCGTATTGCTGTTATTTCATGCTCCGGACGCCCTGCCTGTGGTCTTTCGCACAGGTGCGGCGGGCCGGGCCGCAGGCCTTGGGGCAGGCCGCCGATGGCGGTTCCGCGGCCGGACGAGGCGCGATGTCCACGCCGGCTTGTGTCGCCGGCCGGCGGACAGGACTCCGGGCCAAGAGCGCTCAGGCTGGACTGGCCGCGACTTTTGATGTGAATTGCTGGGACGGGGGGGCCGCGGCGCTTTTTTGGGGCGGCTGAGGAACAGGGACGACCGTCATGTCGGATACGCACAGCCTCAAGAACATCGCCATCTTTCGCGGCCTGGGCGACGAGGCGCTCGCCAAGATCGCCGGCCAGTGCGAATGGCGGCGCTTCATGGCCGGCCAGGAGATCATCAGCCATCACGACGGGTCCCTGGACGCCTATTTTCTGGTCGAGGGCAAGGCGCGGATCATCATCTACTCCTTCTCCGGCAAGCCGGTGATCTTTCGCGACGCCCGGCCCGGCGAGGTCTTCGGCGAGTTCGCGGCCATCGACCAACTGCCGCGCTCGGCCACGGTCGAGGCGACGACCGACTGCCTGACAGCGGCGATCAAGCCGCAGCCCTTCCTGGACGTCCTGCTGAGCAATCCCGAAGTCGCCGGCAACACCATGCGCTGGCTGGTCGCCCAGGCCCGCGCCCTGACCGGCAGGGTGCTGGAGTTCAGCACCCTGGCGGTCCGGAACCGGCTGCATGCCGAGCTCCTGCGCCTGGCAAAGGAGAACATCCGCGAGGACGGATCGGCGGTGATCTCGCCGCTGCCGACGCACGCCGACCTCGCCAGCCGAATCTCGACCCACCGGGAGGCGGTGACCCGCGAGATGCGCCGCCTCACCGTGTCCGGCCTGATCGAGAAGAAAGGCGAGAGCACGATCATCTGCGACATCCAGGAGTTCGGCAAGCTGGTCGAGGAAGTCCTGGGGGAATCGCTCCTGGACATGGGCAACAGCTTCTGAACCGCGGCCGCGCGGCCGGCACGCCTGCGGCCCGAGCGAAGACAAGCCACCTGAATCTGTGGAATCGAACCGGACTGTGACGGCCGTCACAGGATTCCTGTGCGCTTTGCCACCGGGTGTCCGAGCCGTCTCTGGGACTCTCGGCCAAAGACCGACGCAACCATAAGAAAGCGCAACCAATGCTATCCCACGACGGAAGGGCCGGGGCCTCGTTCCGGGAGATCCTGGCCGCTTGGGCCATCTGCAGTGCGCTGTACTTGCTGATCGCCCTGGCGCCCTTGGGGGCGTCGCTGTCCGAGTCTTCGGAGGAGCGGCGCCCGCAGGAGGCAAAAAGCCTGGAGCTGACCCGCGGCCGGGAATGATCGCCTGACGCCGCGGCCGCCGGGCGTCAGGCGTCGAAGTCGCGCAGCAGCCGGCCCGGGCGGGCCTCGCGCAGCAGGCGGCCGTCGCGGTCGACCACCCGCGTGCCGTTGACCCAGAGGCCGTGCAGGCCGACGGCGTCGGTGGTCAGGCGCGCCGCGCCGGCCGGCAGGTCGTGGACCCGGCGCTTGGGCCCGCGGCCGATCCGCTGCGGGTCGAAGAGCATCAGGTCGGCCGCGTAGCCGGCCGCGATCCGACCGCGCCCGGGCAGGCGGAAGATCTCCGCCGGCTTGGCGGTCAGCTCGTGGACCGCAGCCTCCATGGTCAGCACGCCCAGGCCCCGCGACCAGTGCCCCAGCAGGTGCAGGCCGAAGCCGGCGTCGCAGAAGAAGGTCAAGTGCGCGCCGGCGTCCGACAGCGCGACCGAGGCGTTGGGGTCCCGGATCGCCCGGCCGACGGCCTCCTCGTCGGAGTTCAGCAGGACCGCGGTGAAGAGGCTGGCCAGGTCCTCAGAGATCGCGAAGTCCAGCATCCAGTCGAGCGGGTGCCGGTCGGCCGCTTCGGCGAGCTCCGAGACCTTGCGGTGCTCGAGGTGCCGGTTCTCGGGCAGGGCCGCCTCGGTCAGCTCGATCTTGTGCCACTCGCCGTTGAAAAGGCGGACCCCGGCCGGCGCCTCCAGCTCCGCCTTGACCGCCGCGCGGAAGCCAGGATCGGCCAGCACCTGCTTGAGTGCCGCACCCGAGACCTCCATCGCCGGCGCCCAGGCGGCAAAGCCCTCCAGGGGGTAGGCCGAGGCGAGGGTGAAGTCCATGGTCAGGGGGCAGCAGCTGACCTGACCCCAGAGCTCCCGGCCCCGGGCCCGGGCCTCGGCGATCTGGCCCAGCTCCCGGAAGATGCCCTCGGGGTTGGTCGGGTTGTGCAGCAGGGCGGCGATCATCACCGGGCGTCCCGCCTTTGCGGCCAGGCGCTCCAGGTAGGGCACGTCGCTGCGGTCGCCCTTGGTCAGCATGAAGAGGCCGCGCCCGGAGGCCGCCATGGCGCCGACCAGGGCCTCCAGCTCCCGGTCGTCGGCCAGGCGCGAGGGCATGGGCCGGCCGCCCCAGCCGTTGTGCTGCGGCGCGGTCGAGGTCGCGAAGCCGAGCGCGCCGACCGCCATGGCCTCGCGGACGATGGCGGCCATGGCCGCGACTTCGTCCTCGTCGGCCGCCCGCTCGACCGCCGCCGGCCCCATGACGTAGCTGCGCAGCGCGCTGTGGCCGATGAAGGCGGCGACGTTGGCGGCGACGCCGCGCCGCTCGATGGCGTCGAGGTACTCGGGAAAGCTCTCGAAGTCCCAGGCGATCCCCCGCTCGAGCGCCTCCAGCGACATGCCCTCGACCTGGGTCAGGTTGCGCATCACCAGGTCGCGGTCGGCCTCGCGGCAGGGCGCGATGGTGAAACCGCAGTTGCCGATCACGGCGGTGGTCACGCCCAGCGCCGGGGAGGGCGTCAGGCAGGGGTCCCAGGTGATCTGAGCGTCGTAGTGGGTGTGGCTGTCGACGATCCCCGGCATGAGCGCAAGGCCGCCGGCGTCGACGACCTCGGCGTCCGATGGGACCGAGAGGTCTGGACCGAGCCCGGCGATCCGGCCGTCGGCCACCGCGACGTCGCAGCCCTCCTGCCGCTCCGAACCGCTGCCGTCGAAAACCGTCGCGTCCTTGATCACCAGGTCCATTTCGACCCTCCCAGATCGCTGCAGACCTTGCGGCCCGAGACCACTGTCCCAAGGCCGACGGTCGCTTGGCAAGGGGCCTGGCGCGGGCAATCCCGGTTCGGGCGTCCATCCGAAGCCGCGCCTACGCGGCCTGCCTCGCCGGAGCGGATCAAGTCCAGAAGCGGGCAAATCTCCTGTTTCGCAGGAGAAATCTGCCGAAGGTCAGTATTACTGATGTCATATCTTGTATCGGGGATTACCCTTGCTGGTATTTATCAGGGATTTGCACTAATATTTACTCAAATAAGAGATAAAACTTCACCTTGCTACCTCGAGTTGCGGCGAACTGTTCTTTGTGAATACTGTTAAGACTTCGGAGGGGATATGAGCAGGGCGGTCTCCGTCACCGGACTGGCGGTCGTTTGCGATCCCAAGACTTCTCGTCACTTCACCGGCCGGCGCAGGTGTTTTCCGAGGCCTTCGACAAGTCTGCAACCGCGGGTTTCGTGGCACTCGGCCCGGCGTCTGGCGCTGGTCTTCGCCGTCGGACTGTCCTTGCCCTTCCTTCCGGGCAGCAATGTCGCCTTCGGCGCCGGCGAGGCCGAGACCCTGCGCCAGGCCCTGGAGCAGGAGAAGCTGAAGTCGGCCGCGCTGGAGGCCGAGCTCGAAAAGACCCGCAGCGAGATGCAGGCCCGAATCGACGAGGCGCGCGACGAGCTCTCGACGCGGCTCGAGGAGCTCTTCGCCAGCGTGACCTGGAAGAGCGATCCGGAGGTCGCCGTCCTGCGTCGGAAGCTCGACGCCGCCGGCGCGGAGATCGCCGGTCTCACCTCCGCCAAGGAGAATTCCCGGGCCTATGCGTCCAGGCTCGAAACGCGACTGCGCGACGTGAACCGGAAGGTCGAGGGGCTCGAGGTCGCGGCCGGCGAGGCGGCCGCGCGCTTCCAGAAGGAACTGGCGGCCTCGGAGGAGACGATCGAGGGCCTGAAGGCCGCCGTTGCCGAGGCCGAGGCGGCCCGCGCCGAGACCGCCGCGCAGGTCGAGCAGGCCCGGGCCAAGCAGGACGTCTGGGCGAACCGGGTGGTCGGCGCCAACAACGCGGCGCTGATCGCGGCGGCGGACGCCCAGGCGCAGCGCGAGAAGGTTGAAGGCCTGGAAGCGAAGCTCGAGGAGACCGGCAGCGAGCGGGATGCCCTGAAGCAGGAGCTGGAGCAAGCGGAGCGCGAGATCGGCGCGCGGATCGAGCGGGTCTTCGCAGCCGCCTCCGGGGCGGCCAACTCGGAGGTCGAAACCCTGCGCAAGGAGCTGGAAGCCAGCAACAAGCAGATCGTCAGTCTCGAGGCCTCCGGCGGCGCGGCGCAGGCGCTCGAGGCGGAGCTGGCCAGCCTCCGAAAGGAGTCGCGCAGGCTGGAAGCCGCGGTCGAGACGGCCGAGACCGCGCGTGCCGCGGCCGAGGCGCGGCTCAATGAAAGCCAGGGCGGCAAGCAGGACGAGCTTCGGGAGCTCCGCAAGACGGCCCAGGCCCTGACGGCCGAGCGGGACGCCGCGAAGACGGAGATCGGGAAGCTTGCCAAGATCCTCCAGACGACTCAGCAGCAGGCCCAAGGCCTGCAGGAGGCCCTGAGCCGTTCCCAGGAGGCGCGCAAGCGGGTGGGCGGCCAGCTTGAGGCGGCGCTGGCGCGCGCGGAGGCCCAGGGCCGGGCGCTGGCAGCCGCGAAGGCGTCCAGCGCGGAGACCGCGACCCTGCGCCGGCAGCTGTCCGACACCAAGGGCGAGATGTCCCGCATCCGCCAGGAGCTGACCCGCGCCCGGGCGGAGGTCGACGCGGCGCGGGGGGAGATATCGCAACGCATCGGCCAGCTCATCGCTGCGGCGGCGGAGAAGGAGTCCAGCCCTGATGTCGTGCGGTTGAAAGAGAAGTTGGCGGCGGCAGAGCAGGAGATCGCCAGGCTGGCTGCGGCCTTGAAGGCGCGTCAGGAAGCCGGATCGGTCAACAACTAGGCGGGGGCGCGCCCTTGCGTCCTCGGGCGTCCCGGAGCCTCGATCGGGACCGCTCGAGGGCGCAAGGGGCGGCCCGCCGCGGGCTGGGCAGTCGGTCGGCCGCTTCGGCGCGTCCGCGGCGGCCCTTCGAAAGCAAGGAGTTTAGGGAATGAGCCGTCGTTTTCCGCTTTTCCTTCTGGGCCTGCTGGCGCTGCTCTGGAGCGGCGCGGCCCAGGCGCAGAGCGTCGACCTGCGCAAGCAGATGGAGCTGGTGAACGCCGGCACCGTCGGGATCATCTCCGGCGGCGTCACCGGCACCTACGTGCGCTTCGCCTCGGACCTCTCGAACGCCCTCGACGACGGCTACGAGCACCGGGTCCTGGCGGTGCTCGGCAAGGGCTCGGTCCGCAACATCGAAGACCTCCTGATGCTGCGCGGCATCGACATCGCGATCGTCCAGTCCGACGTGCTGGACTTCTACCGGGACTCGATGCTCTTCCCGAACGTCGAGAAGAAGATCGCCTACATCACCAAGCTCTACAACGAGGAGGTCCACCTGCTGGCGCGCAAGGAGATCGCCCAGGCCGCCGACCTCCAGGGCCGCAAGGTCAACTTCGGGACCCAGGGCAGCGGCACCTTCATGACCGCCAGCATCATCTTCGACGAGCTGGGGATCGCGGTCGACGCGACGACCTTCTCGGAGCCGATCGCCCTCGACAAGCTCCGCGGCGGGGAGATCGCCGCCCTGGTCTTCGTCGGCGGCAAGCCGGTCACCCTGCTGCGCGAGATCGCCGGGGAGGACGACCTGGCGCTGCTGCCGATCCCGGCCGAGCGGATCAAGGGCGCCTACCTGCCCACCAGCCTGACCGCGGAGAGCTATCCCAACCTCATCGCCGCCGGCGAGGAGGTGCCCACGGTGGCCGTGGGCGCCGTCATGGCCGCCTACAGCTGGCCGGAGAGCCATCCGCGCAGCGCCAAGGTGCGGCGCTTCGTCCAGCGCTTCTTCGAGAAGTTCGACACCTTCCAGACCAGCCCCTTCCATCCGAAGTGGAAGGAGGTCGACCTGCGCTCCGAGGTCCCGGGCTGGAAGCGCTTCGACGCCGCCAGCACCTGGCTGGCCAAGAACCCCTGAGCTTCGGATGCGCAGGGCGGCAATGGAAGGGCGGAGCGGACGGATGGATGAGACTCACGGAGATCGGGGCCGCAGGCGGACTGCGGCGAGGCGGCCGGCACCGGGGGGCGCGGGCGAGCGGGCGGCGCGCCGGGCTCTGGCCCTGCCGCTGCTCGCCGCCGCCTGGCTCTGCGGCGCCCAGGCGGCGCTGGGCGCCAGCTTCACCCTGGAGGACGGCCGGCGGATCGAGGGCGAGATCGTCTACGCCCGCGGCAGCTCGCTGATGATCCGCGAGACCAGCGGGGCCCTGGTCCAGGTCGGCCGCAGCGCGGTCCAACGGGTCGAGCTCAAGGCCGGCAAGGCGGGCAAGGTCGCCGGCGACCTCCTGGGCTGGGACCAGGGCGTCTACGAGATCGACACCGCGGAGGCCGTCCTCATGGTCAAGGGCCGCAAGGTCCTCGAGGAGCGCCGCGTCATCCCGAAGATCACCGTGGCCTCGGCCGAGGAGAGCGAAGCCGCCGCCGAGATGGTCTTCGAGCTCGCCCTGTCGCGGCCGGTCAAGGCGGAGGTGCTGCTGATTTACGCCACGGCGGACGGCACGGCGATGGCCGGCAGCGACTACGAGGCGGCGCGCGGCAGCGTGATCCTCGCCCCCGGCGCGACCAGCGCCGTGGTCACCATCACCCTGCTCGACGACCAGCTGGCGGAGGGCGACGAGAGCTTCGAGCTCCTGGTCACCAGCGACATGGACCTCTCCGAGGTCAAGGTCCAGCGCGCGGCGGCCAAGATCCTCGACGACGAACCGCCCCAGGAAGCGCAGCAGTAGCCGAATAGGCTGTGTTCAAAGGAGAACTTGAAAAATAGGTTGGCTGGGGGACCAGGATTCGAACCTGGACTGCTCGGTCCAGAGCCGAGAGTTCTACCGTTAAACTATCCCCCAGCAGGGGCCGGGCCTTGCGCAGCCCGGAGCGCGCCCTTCGGGAGGCCCGCGGTGGCCCCTATGTAGGCCGAGCGGGGGGCGGAATTCAACCCAAATCCGTGGAATTGGGTCCCATGGCCCCGGGGCCTCCGGCGCGGGCTCTGGCCTCGGGTGGCGCTTCGGGGTTAGACTCCCTGCCTCGTCAGGCGGCCCCGCCCGGGGCCCGGCTTTCCAAGCAGCCTGGAGCCCGCGGGGGAGGATCTTGGCGCCGCTCGAAGGACCCGAAGCGAAGCAGACGGCAGGAGGCCCAGAAGGCGCGGCGGCGGGGCCGCGCGGGCCCTATGCCGCGGTCGACCTGGGCACCAACAACTGCCGCCTGCTGGTCGCCAAGCCCTCGGCCAAGGGCTTCCGAGTGGTCGAGGCCTACTCGCGGATCTGCCGCCTGGGCGAGGGCCTGGAGGCCAGCGGCCGACTCTCGGAGGCGGCCATGGCCCGGACCCTCGAAGCCCTGGACGCCTGCGCCGAGCGCATGCGGCGCCGCCGGGTGGCCCGGGCCCGGGCGGTGGCGACCGCGGCCTGCCGGGCCGCCGACAACTGCGATGGCTTCGTCGCGCGGGTCCGGGCCCGCACCGGCCTCGAGCTCGAGATCATCTCCAGCGAGGAGGAGGCCCGGCTGGCGCTGACCGGCTGCGCGCCTCTGCTGAGCCGGGCGCGGCGCCGGGCCCTCGTCTTCGACATCGGCGGCGGCAGCACCGAGGTGACCTGGATCGCCCTCGATCCCTCGCCGGGCGGTCCGGCCGCCGGCGGCGCGGCGCTAGACGGGCTCGAGATCCTGGCCTCGGTCTCCTTGCCCCTCGGCGTGGTCGGCTTCGCCGAGCGCTTCGGCGGCCACCGGATCAAGACCGAGACCTATCGCGCCATGGTCGCCGAGGTCCGCGCCGCCTTCGCGCCCTTCGAGGCGGCCCACGGCCTGGGCGCGGCGGTGGCGGCCGGCGAGGTCCAGATGCTCGGCACCTCCGGCACCGTGACCACCCTGGCCGGAGTCCACCGCGGCCTCAAGCGCTACGACCGCCGGCGGATCGACGGCTGCCGCCTGACCTTGGAGGAGGTCCGGGGGACGGTCCGCCGGATCCGTGCCATGGGCTACGAGGAGCGGGTCGGTCACCCCTGCATCGGCGAGCACCGGGCCGACCTCGTGGTGGCCGGCTGCGCGATCCTGGAGGCGCTCTGCACGCTCTGGCCGGTCGACGGGCTCAGGGTCGCCGACCGGGGCCTGCGCGAGGGCATCCTCTACCACCTGATGAACGGCGCCGCCGTGGCGGGCTGGGCCGGTCGCCAAGGACCAGGGCGCCAGGAATGATACGGTCATGAGCAAGGGCGCGAAGCGCCCCCCCGGGGGCGGGGGCCATGGGTCCGGCCGAGGCACGGGCGGCCTGCGGGGCCGCAACGTCAAGCAGAAGCTGCGCACGGCCCGGGGGCGCAAGCTCTCCTCGACCCGCTGGCTGCGGCGCCAGCTCAGCGATCCCTACGTCGCCGAGGCCGGGCGCCTGGGCTACCGCTCGCGGGCGGCCTTCAAGCTGATCCAGATGGACGAGCGCTACGGCCTGCTGAGGCCGGGGGCGCGGGTCGTCGACCTGGGGGCGGCGCCGGGCGGCTGGACCCAGGTGGCGGTCGAACGGGTCGGCGAGCGCGGCCGGGTGGTCGGGCTCGACGTCTCGGAGATGGAGCCGGTCGCCGGGGCCGAGATCCTGCGCGGCGACTTCCTGGAGGAGGACTGCCTGGAGCGGCTGACCGTACTGCTGGGTGGCGCGCCCGGGGAGGGCGTCGCAGACGCGGTGCTCTCCGACATGGCGGCGCCGGCGACCGGGCACCGGCCGACCGACCACCTGCGGATCGTCGCCCTGGCCGAGGCGGCCCTGGACTTCGCCGAGGCGGTGCTGGCCCCGGGCGGCTGCTTCGTCGCCAAGGTGTTGCAGGGCGGCAGCGAGCCCGAGCTGCTGAAGCGCCTCCGGCTGTCCTTCCGAAGGGTCCACCACGTCAAGCCGCTGGCGAGCCGCGCCGACTCGGCCGAGCTCTACGTCGTCGCCACTGGCTTCCGGGGCCGCCCGGAGGCGGAGGCCGCGGGGCCGGAGGGCTGAATCCCGCGCGTTCCGGCCGCCGCATGGCTGCCCTGCGCCGCCGGGCCGGGTTCTTGGCTTGGCAGGGACCGGTCCTTGTGTATGATGGCGCGCCAACTCACCGAGGGGTGTTTGGCATGGAAATCCGCGAGGCTCTGACCTTCGACGACGTCCTTCTGGAGCCCTCGGAATCCGCCATCCTGCCGGCCCAGGCAGAGACCCGCACCCGCTTCACCCGCAGCATCGAGCTCGGCATCCCGATCGTCTCGGCCGCCATGGACACGGTGACCGAGAGCGGCCTCGCCATCGCCCTGGCCCAGGCCGGCGGCATGGGCGTGATCCACAAGAACCTGGACGCCGAGCACCAGGCCGACGAGGTCCGCAAGGTCAAGAAGTTCGAGAGCGGCATGGTGATCAACCCGGTCACCATCGGCCCCGAGCAGACACTGGCCGAGGCGCTGGACCTGATGAGCGGCCACGGCATCTCGGGCATCCCGGTGGTCGAGCCGGGCGACGGCCGGCTGGTCGGCATCCTGACCAACCGCGACGTGCGCTTCGCCGAGAACCTCAAGCAGCCGGTCGCCGAGCTGATGACCCACGAGGGCCTGGTCACGGTCCGCGAGGGCGTCGACCTGGAGGAGGCCAAGCGCCTGCTCCACCAGCACCGGATCGAGAAGCTGCTGGTGGTCGACGAGGACTACCGTTGCATCGGCCTGGTCACGGTCAAGGACATGGAGAAGGCCCAGGCCTATCCGGAGGCCTGCAAGGACGAGAAGGGCCGCCTGCGGGTCGCCGCGGCGACCGGGGTCGGCGAGGCCGGCCTGGTCCGTGCCGAGGCGCTGATCGACGCCGAGGTCGACGTCATCGTGGTCGACACGGCGCACGGCCATTCCCGGGGCGTGCTGGACCAGGTGAGCGCGGTCAAGCGGCTGTCCAACAAGGTCGAGATCGTCGCCGGCAACGTCGCCACCGCGGAGGGCGCTAAGGCCCTGATCGACGCCGGCGCGGACGCGGTCAAGATCGGCATCGGCCCGGGCTCGATCTGCACCACGCGGATCGTCGCCGGCGTCGGTGTGCCGCAGCTGACCGCGATCCTCAACGTGCTCGAGGCCTGCCGCGCCGCCGGGACCCCGGTGATCTCGGACGGCGGGATCAAGTTCTCCGGCGACCTCGCCAAGGCCATCGCCGCCGGCGCCGACTGCGTCATGATCGGCTCGCTCTTTGCCGGCACCGACGAGAGCCCGGGCGAGGTCTTCCTCTATCAGGGCCGGTCCTACAAGTCCTACCGCGGCATGGGCTCTTTGGGCGCCATGGCGCGCGGCTCGGCCGACCGCTACTTCCAGCAGGAGGTCGCGGACTCCCTGAAACTGGTGCCCGAGGGCGTCGAGGGCCGGGTGCCCTACAAGGGCCCGGTCGGCAACGTCATCCACCAGCTGGTCGGCGGCCTGCGCGCGGCCATGGGCTACACCGGCAACGCCGACATCACCCAGATGCAGCGCAATTGCCGGCTGCAGCGGATCACCAACGCCGGCCTGCGGGAAAGCCACGTGCACGACGTCTCGATCACCCGGGAAGCGCCGAACTACCGCAACGGCTGAGCCTCCGCGAAGCCTGAGGCCTCTTAGTAGTTCTTGTACTTCAGGAACTTGCCGGTCATCTCCACCTTGACCCGGTCGCCGGCGGGGTCTTCGATCCGGCTGATCGCCATGTCGAAGTCGATGGCCGACATGATGCCGTCGCCGAACTCTTCCTCGATCAAGGCCTTCAGGGTCGTGCCGTAGACCTGGACGATCTCGTAGAAGCGGTAGATCAGCGGGTCCGTTGGCACCGCCATGCCCAGAGAACCGCGCGAAGGTATCTCCGCCAGGACCTCCGCCGCTTCGGGAATGCCAAGCACCTCGGCGGCCTTGGCCGCCGCGTCTTCGGGCAGGGCCATCTGGCCGAGCAGCGCGGCAGTGGTGAAGACCGGCGACAGGCCGATCTCCGCGGCCACGCCCGCGAAGGTCAGCTTTTTGGCCTTCATCGTCGCCACGATCTTGGTGGTCAGCGAGTCGCGGTCGATGGCGCCGCCGGCCGTTTTGGTGATGGTGAAGTGCTCCATGGCGGTGGTTCCTTTCGCTTGCGTGATGGGGCTCAGGCCGAGGCCCGGTTTGCAGGGCTGGCCTCGGGCGGCGCGGCGAACTGCGCCGAGGAGGCGCCCGGGGTGGTGATCGGCGGCCGCCTCGGGTCCCAGCCGCCGATGACGAGCTCCGCGTCGAAATTGCGGGAGCGGGACACTAGAAAGTCGACCAAGTGATTGCGCAGGGGGTAGTAGTCGGGATGCCTGTGCATCTCCGCCTGGCTTCGATCCCGAGGCAAGCTGTTGGCGACGATCTCGGCGATCTTCGCCTCCGGACCGTTGGTCATGAGCACGATCTTGTCGGCGAGAAAGATCGCTTCATCGACGTCATGGGTGATCATGAAGCTGGTCTGCTGGGTCGCCGCGCAGATCGAAAGCAGTTCGGATTGCAGGCTGCCGCGGGTGAGGGCGTCGAGCGCGCTGAAGGGCTCGTCCATCAGCAGGATCTGCGGCTCGATCGCGAGTGCCCGCGCGATGCCGACCCTTTGCTTCATGCCGCCCGAGAGCTGGGCCGGCTTCTTGTCTTCGGCGCCCTCGAGGTGGACGAGGGCGATGTACCGCAGGCACTGCGCGCGGACCTTGGCCTTGTCCCATGCCGGCCAGCGCGAAGAGACCGCGAGCGCGATGTTGTCCAGAGCCGACAGCCAAGGCATCAGGGCGTGGCTTTGGAAGATCACCGCGCGGTCGAGGCTCGGGCCGGTGATCTCGCGGCCGTCGAGGATGATCCCGCCCTCGCTGGGCGAATCGAGCCCGGCCAGGCAGTTCAGCAGCGTGGTCTTGCCGCAGCCCGAGTGGCCGATCATGCAGACGAACTCGCCCTTCTCGATCCTGAGCCAGAGATCCCGAAAGACCGTCAGCGAGTCCTTGCCATCCGGCTCGGCAAAGCGCCTGGCGAGGCCTTCGATGCTGATGAAGCTTTGGGACATTCGCTTTCCTCGCTGGCTCCTAGTCTTCGTACCTGACCGCCCGCGCCAGCAGGCCAAGGGCTTGGTCGAGGAGCATGCCGGTGAGGCCGATGAAGAAGATCGCGGCGATGACGTTGGTGATCGACAGGTTGTTCCACTCGTTCCAGACGAAGTAGCCGACCCCGGTGCCGCCCACGAGCATCTCCGCGGCCACGATGACCAGCCAGGCGATGCCGATTGAGATCCGCATCCCGGTCAGAATCGTCGGCGCCGCCGCCGGCAGGATGATCCGCAGCGCGGTCCTGAGCGGCCCCAGCTCCAGGGTCTTCGCGACGTTCAAGTACTCCCGGCGCACGGCGCCGACGCCGAAGGCCGTGTTCAGCAGCATCGGCCAGATCGAGCAGATGAAGATCACGAAGACGGCGCTGACACTGGAGTCCTTGATCGTGTAGAGCGCCAGCGGCATCCAGGCCAGGGGTGAGATCGGTTTCAGGATCTGGATGAAGGGATCCAGCGCTCTCTGCATGAGCGGACTCATGCCGATCAGGAAGCCGATCGGCACCGCGACCGCTGCGGCCATCAGGAAGCCGAGGCCGACCCGCAACAGCGAATAGGCCAGCTGAATGCCGATGCCCTTGTCGTTCGGCCCGGCGTCATAGAAGGGATCGGAGACATGCCGCCAGAGCTCGCCGAGGACGGCGGCCGGTGGCGGAAAGGCCGATTGTCCCTTCGCCTGCGGCCCGAGCAGCGCCGCCAGCTCGTCGCTCATTCCGCTGGTGTCCTCGCCGCCGCCGCCGACCGCGGCCTGCCAGAGGAGCAGGCCGACGGCCAGGATGACGACGGAGAGGAAGGCCGCGCGGGCCCGCAGGGCCTGGTGCGGCATCACGCGCTCCGCCGGATCGCGAAGGAACGCACGTAGGCCTCGGGCTCGTTTGGATCGAAGGTCTTGCCCATGATCTCATAGGACCGATAGGTCACCTCCGGCGGGGTCAGGCCCATTTCCGCCATGACGGTCTTGGCCTTGGTGGCCAGGTAGACCTGTTCGGCGATGGCCTTGTAGTCGAGATCGCCGTCGATGTAGCCCCAGCGCTTCATCTGGGTCAGGATCCAGACCGCCATCGAATGGTAGGGAAAGGGATCGAAGTCGATGCGGTCGGGAACCTTCTGGATGCCGCCCAGGCCGTCGGCGAAGGTGCCGGTCAGGACCTGCTCGACCACGGTCACCGGCTGGTTGAGGTAGTTGCGCGGTGCGATCGCGGCCGCGACCTCCTTGCGGTTCTCGGGACGCGAGGCGTACTGGGTTGCGTCGATAATCGCCTTGTAGAGCGCGATGAAGGTGTTGGGGTTCTCGTCCACGAAGGCCTGGCTGGCGGCGAAGGCGCAGCAGGGGTGGCCTTCCCAGATCTCCTTGGTCAGCTTGTGGATGTAGCCGACGCCATCGTAGACCGCACGCTGGTTGAAGGGATCCGGCGCCAGATAGCCGTCGACGTTGTCGGCCGCGAGGTTCGCCACCATTTCCGGCGGCGGCAGCACGCGGATCTGGATGTCCTGATCCGGATCGAGGCCGTGCTCGGCGACGTAGTACCGCAGCAGGAAATTGTGCATCGAGTAGTCGAAGGGCACGGCGAAGCGGAATCCCTTCCATTGCTTCGGATCGTTCTTGTCCTTGTGCTTGACCGAAAGCGTGATCGCCTGGCCGTTGATGTTCTCGACCGCCGGCATGGTCCAGGGCGTTGCGCTGGAGCCGGCGCCCAGGGTGATCGCCAAGGGCATGGGGGTGAGCATGTGCGCCGCGTCGTACTCTCCCGACAACGACTTGTCGCGGGCGACGGCCCAGCCGGCGGTCTTGATGACGTCCACGTCCAGGCCGTAGCGTTCGTAGAAGCCCATCGGGTGGGCCATGATGATCGGCGTGGCGCAGGTGATCGGCACGAAGCCCACGTTGAGCTTGGTCTTCTCCAGCTTGCCTCGGCTCTCGGCGGCCAGGGCCTTGGCCGCGGCCAGCGGAAAGAACTCGCTGATCGCCGCCAGCGCGGTCGCACCGCCGACCGCCTTCAGGAAAGCCCGACGCCGGGCGTTGCCGCCGAAGAGCCCCTCGAGCACCGCCGCTTCGACGCTGCGTTCCAGCGCTTCCTCGGTCGAGGAGACTTCGGGTCGCAGCGGGCCTTGGGACGCTCCTTCGGCCGCCCCTGCGGCCCGATCATCGCGGTCTGCCGCATCATGTTCCGCCTGGCTGCGGTGCCGTCCGCAGCTGCAGCCGGCGCCGATGTCGCTTTCTGCGTCGAAAGGGTCCTTGAAGCTCATTTGTTCCATCTCCCCGGAATTTCGCCTCGATCGCTTCCGGACCTCGCCACCCGTCTCCAAAAACACGACAAGCCGCATCCCGGGCCCGAGGTGGACCCTCCGATGCGGCTTTGCGTGGCCTCCTTTCCTTTTTCGGGCCTGCGGTCACAGACCCCCGGAAAGGTTTCGCCGGACCTTTTCCGAGCAAACGCCGTGCCAATCGGCCCAAGGTTTTGTAAACAATCAACTCGACGGCAGGCCGCCGGGTGTCATGGATGAAAAATCTCACCCCGCTGCCCAGGTGATGGGCAGTGGGTGTCACGATCGTGAGCAGTTTTGTCCCCGCGCCGGCGCCGATTTCGCCGCCCAGGGCGCCGGCCCGCGGTCGCTGTATCCACGCCGAGCAGCGTCTTGCGCTCGTCGCCGTTCCGAGGTCTTTATGCCGGTCCGATGTATCTGAGACCTTCACGCCGTCTGGGGTCTGACGGATGACCCCCGCCGCCCGCATCGCCGCCGCCATCGAGATCCTGGAGCAGGTCGAGGCCGCCGAGGCGCCGGCCGACAAGACGGTCACCGCCTATCTGCGTGCCCGCCGCTTCATCGGCGCCAAGGACCGCCGGGCGCTCGGCCAGCGGGTCTTCGCCCTGTTGCGGGCCCGGGCCCGGCTCGACTGGTGGTGCGCGCGGGCCGGCCTGGCGGCGGCGCAGGCGCGCCACCGGGTCCTGGCCGGCCTGCTGCTGATCGACGGCGAGAGTC